>NZ_DATIND010000021.1 GCF_035474595.1 Longimicrobium sp. | reverse complement strand
AGCTCGCGGGCGACCGGCCCGAAGATGCGCGTGGCGCGCGGCTCGCCCGCGTCGTTGATGATGACGGCGGCGTTCTCGTCGAACCGGATGTAGCTGCCGTCCTTGCGCCGGACCTCCTTGGTGGTGCGGACCACCACGGCCGTGGCCACGTCGCCCTTCTTCACGGTCCCGTCGGGGAGCGCGTCCTTCACCGCCACGATGATCTGGTCGCCCACCGAGGCGTAGCGGCGCTTGCTCCCGCCCAGCACGCGGATCACCAGCGCCTTCTTGGCGCCGGAGTTGTCCGCGATCCGGACGATCGATTCCTGCTGCAGCATTGGTCTGCTCCTAAGATCCAGGGCCCCGCCCCGCGGGCGACGGAATCAGGCCGTCGCTCGCGGAGGGCGGGGTCGCCGCCGTTGTCAGCGGGCGCGCTCGATCAGCTCGGACACGCGCCAGCGCTTCAGCTTGCTGAGCGGGCGGGTCTCGGTGATGCGCACCACGTCGCCGGTGTGGTACTCGTTGTTCTCGTCGTGGGCGTGGTACTTCTTGCTGCGCGTCACCTGCTTGCCGTACAGCGGGTGGGCGTAGCGGCGCTCCACGCGCACCACCACGGTCTTGTCCATCTTGTCGGAGACCACGATGCCCACGCGCGTCTTGCGCCGGGCGCGGTCCTCGGCGGTCTCCGCCTGGTTCACGGCGTTGTCGGCGCTCATCGGGGGCTCCCCTGGTTCTGCAGCTCGCGCTCGCGCAGCACCGTCTTCAGGCGCGAGATGTCGCGGCGGAGGTTGCGCAGCAGCATGGGGTTCTCCAGCTGCTGCGTGGCGGAGCGGAACCGCAGCCGGAAGCGCTCCTCCTGGAGCTGCTCGATGCGGTCCTGGATCTCGCCGTCGGTCATGTCACGGATCTCGGGGGCGTTCACGCCTCACCTCCCTGCTGCTGGCCGGTGAGCGCGGCGGCCGCGGCGGCCGAAGCCGCGTCGGTGCGCTCGCGCTCCACGATCTTGCACTTCACCGGAAGCTTGGCGGCGGCCAGCTGCAGCGCCCGCTTGGCCACCTCGGGCTCCACGCCCTCGAGCTCGAACATGATCCGGCCCGGGCGCACCACGGCCACCCATCCCTCGGGGTTGCCCTTGCCCTTGCCCATGCGGACCTCGAGCGGCTTCTTGGTGATCGGCTTGTCCGGGAAGATCCGGATCCAAACCTTGCCGCCGCGCTTGATGTGGCGCGTCATGGCGATACGGGCCGCCTCGATGGAGCGGTTGGAGATCCAGCCGGGCTCCAGGCTCTGCAGCCCCCAGTCGCCGAACGCCACGTAGTTGCCCCGCGTGGCCGCGCCGCGCATGCGGCCCTTCATCTGCTTGCGGTACTTGACTCTCTTCGGTGCGAGCATTGGTCAGTCTCCTCAGGCGTCGGTCGAGTAGGTGCGGCCGCGCCGGTTCTCGACCACCTCGCCCTTGAACACCCAGACCTTCACCCCGATCGTCCCGTAGGTCGTGCGGGCGGTGGACTGGGCGTAGTCGATGTCCGCGCGCAGGGTCTGGAGCGGAATGCGCCCCTCCTTGTACCCCTCGGTGCGGGCGATCTCGGCGCCGTTCAGGCGGCCGGCCACCTGCACCTTGATCCCCTCGGCGCCGGCGCGCATGGCGTTCTGCACCGCGCGCTTCATGGCGCGGCGGAAGCTCACGCGCTGCACCAGCTGGTGCGCGATGGAGTCGGCCACCAGCTGCGCCTCGACCTCGGGGCGCTTGACCTCTTCCACGTTGATGGCGACCTCGTTGCCGGGGCTGAGGCGGGCCAGCTCGTCGCGGAGCTTGTCCACCTCGGCGCCGCCCTTGCCGATCACCACGCCCGGACGGGCGGTGTGCACGGTCACGATGGTCTTGCCGGGCTTGCGCTCGATGTCGATCTCGCTGATCGAGGCGTGGCCCAGGCGCTGGTTCAGGTACTTGCGGATCTTCTCGTCCTCCATCAGGAGGGTGGGAAAGTTCCGCTCGGCGTACCACTTGCTCCGCCACGGCGCCACGATCCCCAGGCGGAAGCCCCTCGGATGCGTCTTCTGTCCCATCGGGCTACTCCTTGCGGTCGACGACGATGGTGAGCTCGGTGGTCCGCTTGATGATGGGCGTGGCCCGCCCCATGGCGCGGGGCGAAAAGCGCTTCAGCCGCGGACCTTCGTTGGCGTACGCCTCCCTCACCACCAGCTCGTCGACGTCGACGAACTGGCCCGTGGCGTCGGCGGCCTGCGTGGCGTTGGCCACGGCCGAGCGCAGGGTCTTCTCGATGGGGCGGGTGGCCGCCTTCTTCGAGAACTTGAGGATCGAGTACGCCTCGTTCACGCCCCGGCCGCGGATCAGGTCCAGGACCATCCGCATCTTGCGGGGGCTCATCCCGACGTTGCGGGCGATTGCACGTGCCTTCATCTCAGTCATCCCCTTTCTCTAGCGCGCCTTGGCGCGCTTGTCGACGAGCTTGCCGCCGTGCCCCTTGAAGGTGCGCGTGGGCGCGAACTCGCCGAGCTTGTGCCCCACCATCTGCTCGGTGAGGTACACGGGGATGAACTTGTTGCCGTTGTGCACGGCAAGCGTGTGTCCGACGAAGTCCGGGGTGATGGTGGAGCTGCGCGACCAGGTCTTCACGACCCGCTTCTCGCCCTTCTCGTTCATCGCCCGGATCTTCTTGCTGAGGCTGTCGTCTACGAACGGCCCCTTCTTCAGGCTTCTGGGCATTCTTTCCTCATCGCACTTAGTCTCCCCGGCGGGACCTGCGAAGCCTTCCCGCGGGTCTGAGTCCACGTGATGCCGGGGAGTTCCGGCGCCAGTGGTGGACGCGAACGTAAGTGCCTGGTCCCCAGTGCCCAGTGCCAAGTGGAAGATCGTCCACCAGGCACTGGGCACTGGGCACTTGGCACTGCTGTATCACTTCGTCGCCCGGCCCCGCTTGCGGCCGCGGACGATCAGCTTGTTCGACGCCTTCTTGTTGTGGCGGGTCTTCACGCCCTCGGGCTTGCCCCAGGGGCTCACCGGGGGACGGCCGCCGGAGCTCCGGCCCTCGCCGCCGCCCAGCGGGTGGTCCACCGGGTTCATCACCACGCCGCGGACCTTGGGGCGCTTGCCCCGCCAGCGGTTGGCGCCCGCCTTGCCGATGGACTGCTTCTCGTGGTCCACGTTCCCCACCTGGCCCACGGTGGCCATGCACTCGCGCCGCACCATGCGCATCTCGGTGCTGGGCATGCGGAGCGTCACGTAGTCGCCCTCCTTGGCCGCGATCTGCACCCCGGCGCCGGCCGAGCGGGCCATCTGGCCCCCCTTGCCGGGGCGGAGCTCCACGTTGTGCACGGTGGTGCCCAGCGGGATCTCGGCCAGCGGAAGCGCGTTCCCCGGCTTGATGTCGCTGCCGCTGCCGGCCACCACGCTGTCGCCCACCTGCAGCCCGCGCGGGTGCAGGATGTAGCGGCGCTCGCCGTCCTCGTAGACCACGAGGGCGATGTTGGCCGTGCGGTTGGGATCGTACTCGATGCGCTCGACCTTGCCGGCCACGCCGGCCTTGTCGCGCCTGAAGTCGATCACCCGGTACAGGCGCTTGTGCCCGCCGCCCTTGTGGCGGCTGGTCACGTGCCCGTGGTGGTTGCGCCCGCCGGTGCCCGAGATCTTCTCGGTCAGCGCCTTCTCGGGGCGCCCCTTGTGGGTGACCTCGGCGAAGTCGCTGGTCGAGCGGAAGCGCGTGCCGGGGGTCACCGGCTTGAACTGCTTGGTCGGCATGTTACACTCCCTCGAAGAGCTCGATCGAGTCGCCTTCCGCGAGGGTCACGACCGCCTTCTTCCACGAGGCCTTGCGGCCCACGTGGCGGCCCATGCGCTTCTCCTTGCCGGCGTAGCGCATGGTGCGGACGTCCCTGACCTTCACGTTGAAGTGCTTCTCGACCGCCTGGGCGATCTCGATCTTGTTGGCGTCCTTGGCCACCACGAAGGTGTAGGCGCCCAGCCGGTCGAGCTGGTCGTGGCTCTTCTCGGTCACGAGCGGGCGCACGATCACCTCGTTGACGTTCACCTTAGGCATTCACCACCTCCTCGGCGTCGGCATCGGCGGTCTGGCCGGCACCCTGCTTCACCTGGTCGAGCGCGGCCTGCTCGATCACCACCTGGCGCGCCACCATCACGTCGTAGGCGCTGGCCTGGGCGAAGGGCATGACCTCCACGTTGGGAAGGTTGCGCGCCGACAGGTACACGTTGCGGCTGGAGCCGTCGGTCAGGATCAGCACGCGCTTGGCGCCGGCCACCCCGATCTTCCCCAGCAGCTCGGCGAAGGCGCGCGTCCTGGGCGCCTCGGGCGCCAGGCGCTCGATGACGGCGATCTGGCCGTCGATGGCGCGCTGGTTGAAGGCGCTCCTGCGGGCCAGCGACTTCACCTTGCGCGGCACGTCCTGGTGGTAGCTGCGCGGGCTGGGTCCGAACACGATGCCGCCGCCCCGCCAGTGCGGAGCGCGCATCGAGCCCTGGCGGGCGCGGCCGGTGCCCTTCTGGCGCCAGGCCTTGCGGTTGCCCCCGGACACCATCCCGCGGGTCTTGGTGGCGGCGGTCCCCTGGCGCTGGTTGGCCAGGTACGCCTTCACCGTCTGGTGCAGGGCGGCCTCGTGGACGCGCCCGTCGAACAGCTCCTCGGGGAGCTGCACGTCGCCGTTCTGCTCGCCGGCGGCGTTGTAGTATCGTGCGGTCAGCATCTCGTGGGCCTCACTGCTTCTGGACGAAAACCACGCCGTTCACGGGCCCCGGCACCGCGCCGCGCACGTACAGCAGGTTCTTCTCGGCGTCCACCTTGGCGACCAGCAGGTTGCGTACGGTCTGCTGCTCGGCCCCCATGTGGCCGGGCATGCGCTTCCCCTTGATCACGCGGCTGGGGTTGGTGCCGGCGCCGATGGAGCCGGGCGCGCGGTGGATGCGGGTGGCGCCGTGGCTGGCGCGCCCGCCGCCAAAGCCGTGGCGCTTCATCACGCCCTGGAAGCCGCGCCCCTTGGTCACGCCGGTGACCTTCACGCGGCCGCCGCGCTCGAAGCCGCCCACCGTGACGGTCGAGCCGACCTCGGGGGTCTCGTCGAAGCGGAACTCCTTCAGCACCGCGGGGGCGGCCTGCAGGCCGGCCTTCAGCGCGTGGCCCTTCTCGGCCTTGCTCGCGCGGGTGTCCTTCTGCTGGCCGAAGCCGAGCTGGACGGCGGTGTAGCCCTCCTTCTCCTGGCTCCGCACCTGCACCACCGGGCAGGGCCCGGCCTCGATGACGGTCACGGGCACCACGGCGCCCGCCTCGTCGAAGATCTGGGTCATCCCCAGCTTGCGTCCGATGATCGCGTTCATGGTTTCGCCTCCCTCAGTCCACCTTGATCTCGACGTCCACACCCGCCGGAAGATCCAGCTTGGTGAGGGCGTCGACGGTCTGCGGGCGCGAGTCCAGGATGTCGATCACACGCTTGTGCGTCTTCAGCTCGAACTGCTCGCGGCTCTTCTTGTCCACGTGCGGCGACCGCAGCACGGTCCACCGCTGCACGCGCGTGGGAAGGGGAATGGGGCCGCTGATGGTGGCCCCCGTCTTCTCCGCCGTGCGCACGATGTCGGCCGTGGTCTGGTCGATCACCGCGTGATCGAAGCCCTTCAGCCGGATCCGGATCTTGCCTGCCATATCGGTACTTCCTCTCAGCTCAGTCGGTTGACGTTCGTCGTGCAAGTCAGAGCGGAGGCGGCGCCGGCCCGCGTATCTTACGCGAGGGGGCTCCGCCTCCCGCCAACCGGCCTTATTCGACGATCTCGGTGACGACGCCGGCGCCCACGGTGCGGCCGCCCTCGCGGATGGCGAAGCGAAGCTCCTTCTCCATCGCGATCGGGGTGATCAGCTCCACCACCATCTGCACGTTGTCGCCCGGCATCACCATCTCCACG
>NZ_DATIND010000020.1 GCF_035474595.1 Longimicrobium sp. | reverse complement strand
CCCAAGGGCCGTGCCCGCGGTCGATTGCCCGGCGGCGGGCGGACCGCTACCATCCGCGGCTTCCCCGCACCCCGCACCGGCGACCCGCGCTGATGGCTGAAGACCGACACGATCCGTACGTCTCGCTGCGCAACCGCGACTTCCTGTGGTTCGTGGCCAGCCTGGTGGCGATGACGCTGGGGACCATGGTGCAGGCCACCGTCGTCGCCTGGCAGGTGTACGCGCTCACCAACGATCCGCTGTCGCTGGGGCTGGTGGGGCTGGCGGAGGCGCTGCCCTTCATCGGCGCGGCGCTGTACGCGGGGCACGTGGCCGACCTGTACCACCGCAAGCGGCTGTCGCTCGTCGCCATCGCCGTGCAGACGGTGTGCGGGCTGGCGCTGCTGGCCTTCACGCTGCGGCCGGGGTTCCTGGGGCCCGGACACGTGTGGCCGGTCTTCGCGGTGGTGTTCGCGAGCGGGCTGGCGCGGAGCTTCCTGCAGCCCGCCCGCACCGCGCTGGCCGCCGAGATCGTGCCGCGCGAGACGTACGCGAACGCGGTGGCGTGGCGGTCGTCGCTCTGGCAGTTCGCGGCGGTGGTGGGGCCCGCGCTGGGCGGCATGCTGTACGGCTTCTCGGGCGCCAGGCTGTCGTACGCGGTCGAGGCCGCGCTGTGCGTGGTCGGGCTCGTGCTGTTCGCGCGCATCGCCTACACGCGCGCCCCCGCCGCCGCGCAGGAGGGAAGCATCTACGACAACCTGACGGTGGGGATCCGCTTCCTGCTCACCCAGCCGGAGCTGCTGGGCGCGCAGGTGCTGGACCTGTTCTCGGTGCTCTTCGGCGGGGCGACGGCGCTGCTCCCCATCTTCGCCTCCGACTACCTGCACGTCGGCCCGCAGGGCCTGGGCGTGCTGCGCGCCGCGCCCGCCGCCGGCGCGGTGCTCATCTCCGTGGTCCTCGCGCACCGGCGGCTGCGGAGTGCGGGGCGGACGCTGTTCATCTGCGTGGCGGCGTTCGGCGCGTGCTGGATCGTGTTCGCGCTGTCGCGCTCGTTCTGGCTCTCGCTGGGAATCCTCTTCGTGAGCGGAATGCTGGACAACGTGAGCGTGGTCATCCGCTCCACCCTGCTCACCATCCGCACCCCGCCCGCGCTGCTGGGCCGCGTGAGCGCGGTGAACCAGATCTTCATCGGCTCGTCCAACGAGATCGGCTCGTTCGAGTCCGGCGTGGCGGCCCGGCTGCTCGGCACCATCAACTCCGTCCTCCTCGGCGGCCTGGTGACGCTCGGCGTCGTCGGCGTCACCGCGTGGAAGACGCCCGCGCTCCGGAACCTGGACGAGCTGAGCTGAACCCGATCTCCCTCCCCTGCCGATCCCTTGCCGGTGAACAGATGCAAGCCATTTCGCGCGTTAGCGGCCAGCGCAAACACAAAATTGGACAATCCGACATAGACTGATTATCGTGGCGAACCTTCCGGTGGAGATCCCGCCACGCGCTGACTTGCGCGCTTTACAGAACCCAAGCGTCAGGTTAATATCGATGCCGATCGTTCACAGGGAGGGGCCGTTCCGATTCAGGATCTGGCCCGCCGATCACGAGCCACCGCACGTGCACGTCTACAATGGAGATGGGATGTGCATCATCGAGATTGAAACCGCCCGTCTCCGCAAGGTAAGCGGCATGCGGGGCCCGGACGCGGACGATGCCACGGTGATCGTGATTCACAACCGGGCGAAGCTCCTGGCCGAATGGAGGAGGATCCATGGCGTTTAAGGTGATCACCGAAGAGGAATACCTCGCCGCCGTGGAGCGCGGCCGGATCGCCGACGAGACGGAGCCTCGGGCGGTATCCGCGCGGTACAACCACGACACCGGCCGCATCGAGATCGAGCTCAGAAACGGGTGCCTCTTCGCCTTCCCCGCCCAGTACGGACAGGGGCTGCGCGGGGCCACGCCGGAGCAGCTGGCAGCGGTGGAGATCCTGGGCTTCGGCGAGGCGCTGCACTGGGAGGAGATCGACGCCGATCTGGGCGTACCGCAGCTGGTCGCGGGCGTGTTCGGCAGCAAGGCTTGGATGCGCGAGCTGGGGCGCGCGGGCGGCAAGGTGCAGTCCGACGCCAAGGCCCGCGCCTCGCGCGAGAACGGGAAGAAGGGCGGACGGCCGCGGAAGACGCGCACCGTCCCGTCCACGCAGGAGCCGCAGCCGGCCGCGCGGAAGAAGCGCGCCGGCTGATCTCGCGGGCGGGATGGAGGATCGGAATCGAGCCCGCGGACGGAGGCGATCGGCGGGCCTCGGGTCCGCCGGTTCTTCGCATCTACCGAGCTCGAGCCACGGGTGACGCGGGCCGGGCGCGGGTGTTGCGGGCGCGCCCGGCGAGTTCTGAGGGCAGGATCACACGAAACGGGTGGGGATGATGGAGACGCGGCGGATCGGATCGCTCGAGGTGTCGGTGGTGGGGTTGGGGTGCAACAACTTCGGGCGGCGGGTGGATGCGGCGGGGACGGCGGCGGTGGTCGATGCCGCGCTCGACGCGGGGGTGAACTTCCTGGACACGGCCGACATCTACGGCGGCGACGGGCTGAGCGAGGAGTACCTGGGGCGCGCGCTGCAGGGCCGCCGCGAGCGCGTGGTGCTGGCGACCAAGTTCGGGATGAAGATGGACGAGCAGCGCCAGGGCGCGCACCCGGACTACGTCCGCCGCGCCGCGGAAGACAGCCTGCGGCGGCTGCGGACGGACCGCATCGACCTGTACCAGCTGCACCAGCCGGACCCGTCCGTGCCCATCGCCGACACGCTGGGCGCGATGGACGAGCTGGTGAAGGCGGGGAAGGTGCGCGAGATCGGCTGCTCCAACTTCTCCCCCGCGCAGCTGCGCGAGGCGGAAGACGCGGTGCGGCCGGGCGGCGCGCGCTTCGTGAGCGTGCAGAACGAGTACAGCCTGATCCACCGCGACCCCGAACAGGGGGTGCTGGACGAGTGCGAGCGGCTGGGCATCGCCTTCATCCCCTACTTCCCGCTCGCCAGCGGCCTATTGACGGGGAAGTACCGGCGCGGCCAGCCGGTGCCGCAGGGCGCGCGGCTGACGGAGGACCGGTACGCGGACAAGCGCTCGGAGCAGAACCTCGACCTCGTCGAGCGGCTGGTCGCGTTCTGCGAGGCGCGGGGGCACACGCTGCTGGAGCTGGCCTTCTCCTGGCTGCTGACCCGCCGCACCGTGGCCTCCGTCATCGCCGGGGCGACGCGGCCGGAGCAGGTGCACGGCAACGCGCGGGCGGCCGGCTGGACGCTGTCGGACGAGGAGCTGGCGGAGGTGGACCGCATCCTCGCCGCGGCCTGACCGGTCGCGGGAGCCGGAGCCGCGGGGCGATCTCCCTCCGCGGCTCCGCGTCCCCGCGGTGAGACATTCTCCGCGTTGCCCGTGCCGGTTTCGTGGCGTAGCTTGGGCGCTTCGTGCATCGCGCTCCGGCTCCCGGTCTCCCGAATCCCCATCTTCCCCGAAACCCGAATGACCCATCCGATGAAGACGCGCATCGCGCCGGTGCTGCTGGCGCTCGCGCTGGCCGTTCCCACGCTGGCCGGCGCGCAGCAGAAGCAGCGCTTCGCCAGCATCCAGGAGGCGCTGGCGGCCGGGGGCATGCTGGCGGGGCGCGGCGGGCCGGCCAGCGTGAACTGGATCGAGGGCGGCAACCGCTTCAGCTTCCTGGACCGCGATGCGTCCGGGAAGGACGTCATCAAGGGGTACGACCCGGCCACCGGCGCCGAGAGCACCATCTTCTCCGCGCAGGGGCTGACCTTTCCGGGAACGCAGACGCCGTTCGAGTACGAGAGCTTCCAGTGGGCGCAGGACTCGAAGCACCTGGTGTTCCAGTCCAACTTCCAGCCCATCTACCGCCGCTCGGGAACGGCGGACTACTACATCTACTCGCTGGGCGACCGCTCGCTGCAGCTGGCCACGCGCGGCGCGCGCACGGCCGAGCTCTCGCCCGACGGCACCATGCTGGGCTTCGAGCGCGGCGGCGACATGTACGTGACCGACATGGCCACGCACACCGAGCGCCGGCTGACCAGCGACGGCACCGCGCACGTGTTCAACGGCCACTTCGACTGGGTGTACGAGGAGGAGTTCGGGATCGCGCAGGCGTGGAGCTGGTCGCCCGACAGCCGCCACATCGCCTTCTGGCAGGTGGACGAGCGCGCCGAGCCGGTGACGCAGCTCAGCGACCTGTCGGGGATGCACCCGCGCTACGACAGCATCCCCTACCCGCTGGTCGGCGACCCGAACCCCAGGGTGCGCATCGGCGTGGTGGACGCGAAGAGCGGGCGCCGGACCTGGCTGGACACCGGGCTCACCGGCGACTTCTACATCCCCCGCGTCTACTGGACCAGCCGGGCCGACTCGCTGGCGGTGCTCACGCTGAACCGCGCGCAGAACGAGCTGCGCGTCTTCTTCTTCGACGTGAACACCGGCGGCAGGCGGCAGGTGATGACGCAGAAGTCCGACACGTGGATCGACGTGTACGACTTCTACGCCGGGATCGAGAACATGATGACGTTCCCGGAGGGGATGCACGAGTTCTTCTGGATCAGCGACCAGGACGGGTGGCAGCACGTCTACCGCTACGACTACTCGGGCCGGCTGGTGAACCAGGTGACGAAGGGGCCGTTCACCGTCACCCGCATCGAGGGGATCGACCCGCGCACGCAGACGGTGTACTACTCGTCCACGCAGGCGTCGCCGCTGCAGCGCCAGCTGTACGCGGTGGAGTTCGACGGCACGGGCACGCGGCGCATCACCACCGAGGAGGGAACGCACCGCTTCGACATGTCGCCCAACGCGGCGTACTTCATCGACCGCTGGAGCAGCGTGCGGCAGCCGCGGCAGGTGGAGCTGTGGTCCACCGCGCGCGGGAAGCTGCGGACCATGGAGGCCAACGCGCAGGTCACGCAGTGGCTGGCCACGCACGAGTACTCGCCCGCCGAGCCGTTCTCGTTCACCACCAGCGACGGGGTGCGGGTCGACGCGTCGATGGTGAAGCCCGTGCCGTTCGATCCCACGAAGCGCTACCCCGTCGTCTTCGACATCTACGGCGGGCCGGGGTCGCAGCAGGTGTACGACGAGTTCGGCAACGACGGCTACGACCAGTGGCTGGCGCAGCACGGCTACATCGTCATCGGCGTGAACAACCGCGCGACCAACAACTACGGCGCGGCATTCATGAAGCGGGTGTACAAGCACCTGGGAACGTGGGAGGCGCGCGACTTCGCCGAGACGGCTCGCCATCTCGCCACGCTGCCGTACGTGGACGCGCGGCGGGTGGGAATCATCGGCACCAGCTACGGCGGGTATGCCACGCTGATGGCCATGGAGCTGTATCCCGAGCTCTTCCCGGTGGGGGTGGCGAACAGCGCGGTGGCGGACTGGCGCTTCTACGACTCGATCTACACCGAGCGCTACATGGGGCTGCTCGGCGAGAACCTGGCCGGCTACAAGGAAAGCTCGCCGCTGGAGAACGTGTCGAAGCTCCGCGGGCACCTGCTGCTGATCCACTCGCTGCTCGACGACAACGTGCACCCGCAGAACACCATGCAGCTGCTGACCGCGCTCACCGCGGCGGGGAAGGACGTGGACTTCCGCCTCTACCCGCCCGGGCACCACGGCGCGGCGTACGACTTCGCCAGCTACCGGTTGATGACCGAGGTGCAGGACCAGTTCCTGAACCGCTGGCTGCAGGGCCCCAACCCGCCGGCCATCGCGTCGCGGTAGATTCCTTTCGGTAGATGGAAATCGGGCGGGCACCCGGGCTTCGGCGCGGGTGCCCGCTCTCCTTTTGTCCCCACCTGAGTGGTTGCAGGCCGAAGGATCTGTGGGGGAGGTCGCACGTGCGCTTCCGGATTGCACGGCTGTTCTCCGATTGGTACCAAACCTGGGGTCAAGCGGTTGGGGATGAAGAGACTATGGCGCTCCGGCGCAAACAAGCATATTTATCGGACTCCCGCTGCATCCAACGTCGAACATCCCCATCCCCACCGCCACATCACCCGGAGTACGGATGATGCGCTCCCGCGCGCTTCTCGCGATCCTCCCGCTCCCGATCGCCATCTCCACCTCGCTCCCCGCCCAGCGCGCCGCCGCGGACACCGCGTGGGCGCTCGCCGCGCCGGTGACGTACGCGGGCGACCTGCCCTGCGCCGACTGCGCCGCCATCCACCGCACGCTCACGCTGCGCCCCGACGGGACGTACCTGAGCCGCGACGTGTACCGCGGCGCCGCGGGCGACACCGCGCAGATGGTGGAGATGGGGCGCTGGAGCGTGACCGGCGACGCGCGCCGCATCTCGCTGCGCGGCGGGGAAACGCCGGTGTGGTTCGGCGTGCGCGGGGCCGCGACGCTCCGGATGCTGGACGAGAGCGGGAACGAGATCGCCTCGCGGCAGCAGTACGACCTGGCCCGCACTCCGTCGCCCGACACTGCGTCGCCGCCGCTGGCGCTGCTCGGCGCCTTCGCCGCCACGGCTGATGCGGCGACCTTCACCGACTGCGCCAGCGGGATGCAGCTCGCCGTGGCGCGCGAGGGCGACTGGGCGTCGCTGGAGCGCGCGTACCAGCAGGCGTCCTCGTCGCCGGGAACGCCGGTCGCCGTGCGCGTCGAGGGCCGCATCACCCGTGGCGCGGAGGGAGAGAACGGGCCGTCGAACCTGCTCGTCGTGGACCGCTTCGCCGAGGTGCAGCCGAACGCGCGGTGCGCGGCGACGGACGGCGCGGCGCGGCTGGAGGAGGGGACGTGGACGCTGACCAGCGTGGGCGGGATGGCGCCCGAGGCGGGGTCGCCGGCGCCCACGCTCACGCTGGACCCGGGCGAGCACGCGGCCAGCGGCTTCGCGGGGTGCAACCAGTTCTTCGGGCGCTACGTGCGCCGCGGCAGCGACCTGCGCTTCGCCGACCTGGGCGCCACGCGCATGGCCTGCGCGGCCACGATGATGCTGGAGACGCGCTACATGGCCGCGCTGAACGCCACCACGCGCTTCGAGGCCAGTGGCGACACCCTCACCCTCTTCGCCGGCGGCCGCGCCGTGGCGACGTTCGGCAGGATGTGACGCGGATCTCCGCAAAACCAGTCGTCCCCGCGTCGCACGCGTCCGCGGAGGATGAAATGGAGGCGTCCTCCGCAACCGTAACCAGCCTCCGAGCCAAACAAGCCTCGCGCAGTTTGCGAGGCTTCCCGTTGTTGTTGCTGCGACTTCAGTCGCCGGTGACAGCGCCAGCCGGTCGCACCGCAATCAGTGTCCGCACGGCCGGTGGTGTGATCCGGGTAGAGGATCGCCGCCTGCAATTCGGTAGATGGGAAAATCCAGCGGGCACCCGGGCTTCGGCGCGGGTGCCCGCCGCCGTTTGATCTCACGCGGAGACGCGGAGACGCGGAAACCATGCAGAGGCCGCGGAGGAGTTCACCAATGGTGATTTTCCTCCGCGGCCTCCGCGCCCTTCGGGTGAGACTGCTTCTCTTCTACGTCATACCGATTTCGAGAATCGGCTGTGCATTTCCTCAGCGAACGTGCGGCACCGGCTATAGATCCTTCGGCCTGCAAATACCTGTGCAGATTCAGCTTGCACTGTGGCCGGCCTCAGGATGACGTCTCCCTAGTCTTGAGCGGAAATGCACAGGTAATCTCCAGATACGGTAT
>NZ_DATIND010000019.1 GCF_035474595.1 Longimicrobium sp. | reverse complement strand
TCAGGTCGGACCCCCAACTCGCGTGCTACCTGTGCCGGCTTCTTCTCTCCGCTCGTCGCCAGCCGCACCGCCTCCACCTTGAACTCGCGCGTGTACTGCCTTCGCTTCTCAGCCATGGACCACCTCCTCGCCCGAACCTACAGGCTTATTGAGGTGTCCACCACCGTGGGGCAATCCCACTCCGCGGCAGGAACCATCTTCCGCGCCGAACAGCCTCGCGCAGTTTGCGAGGCTTCCCGTGGTTGTTGCCGCGACTTCAGTCGCCGGTGAGGAAGCCGGATCGCGCACTTCGAGGCCAGCCACACCGCAACCGCCGGGTCGGTGCGCCTCCGATGCTCACGTGCATTCCGGCGATAGATCCTTCGGCCTGCAAGTGACTGTGCGGCGGCGGGTTGTGGAGTGGCCGGCCTCAGGATGACGTCATCGGGGTGTCGATCGAGGGTAAACGCCCATCGACGTAGAAACGCCCCATCGACATGGAAACGGAGAAGCGAAGGATCTTCCCGATCCTCCGCTTCTCCGTTTCTCTGCGTGCAACCTGCGGTTCCGGGTCAGCCCGGATCGCGCGGCAGCTCGATGTGGAAGATGGATCCCTTCGGCGCGCGGGGGCGGAGCGACACCGTGCCGCCGTGCACCCCCTCGACCACCTGGCGCACCAGCAGGAGCCCCAGCCCGCTCCCGCCCGGCCGCGTGGTGAACGGCCGCGTGAAGAGCCCGGCCCGGTGCTCCGGCGCCACCCCCGGCCCGTCGTCCCACACCGAGATGCGCACCCGGTCGCCCGCGGCGCGCACCGTGACCCCCACCGAGCCGGCGGGGCCCACCGCCTGCACCGCGTTCAGCACCAGGTTGCGGATCGCCCGCGCCAGCAGCGCCTGGTGCCCCCGCACCCCGCCCGGCTCGCCGGGGAGCGGCGCGTCCACCGTGAGGGTCACGCCCGGCGGGCACGGAACGCCGCGCACCGCCTCGGCGGCGGCCTGGGCGGCATCCACGTCCTCGGGCAGCATCCCGCCGGGAAGCGCCCGGAGCTCGTGCACGGTGCGCGACACCTCGGCCGCCGCCTCCAGCGCGCGCTCGGCCAGGTCGCCGGCGCGCCCGGCCAGCCGCTCCTCGGCCAGCAGGTGCACCAGCCCCACCAGCGTGCTCACCGGGGTGGTCAGCTCGTGGGCAAGAAAGGAGGAAAGCTGCGCCTCCGCGTCGGGCGCGGGGCGGGGAAGCGGCGGGGGCCCGGCGGGGTCCGCGGCCCCCAGGTGGAACACGGGTACCGCGGGAGCACGGACTTCGTCGGACATGGAGACTACCGGGGGAGAAGTGCAAGGTCCTGCTTACCGACGGGCGCGGGGCCTCCGCGGAGGCCCCGGCCCATGCGGCGCGGGGCGGCGTGTGGGCCGCCCCGCGTCCGTTCCGCACCGGCCCGCTCAGGCAGGCGTTTCGCCCTCGCCGCCGTTGCGGCGGCGGCGGCGGTACGCGCCGGCCAGCCCGGCCAGCCCCGTGCCCACCAGCGCCAGCGTCACCGGCTCCGGCGTGGTGCTCGTCGGGTCGCAGTCCACGCCCGTCGTGCACTTCACCGAACCCTGGTCGCTCTGCGCGTGGATCTGGATCTGGGTGTCGGTCGCGTCCAGGTTCCACGCCCCGGTCATGCTGAAGGTCATGGTCACCCAGCCGAAGTCCGGGCCCCCGTCGGTCACGTTCCCCGACCCGCAGGTGGGCGTCATCCACAGGTTGTTGCTGCCCCCTGGAAGGATGTTGCCGCAGCTGCTGGCGATTGAGCCGTCGTTCCCGTTCACCCCGGCGTCGAAGTCCAGGCCGAACGTTCCGCCCGCGCCGCCGTTGTTCACGACGGCCCACGAGGGCGGCGGGTTGCTGGCGTTCGAGGTGCGGTACGGGCCCGTCATGGTGGTGACGTTCCCCTCGACCGCGTCGGGGATGCCGTTCGCCGCGTTCGCGTTGAAGAACGAGATCGAGGTGAAGACGAAGTTCTGGTAGGAACCGTAGAGCCCCGACAGGTTCTTCACCCAGAGGGTCACGTTGTTGCCCACGACCTGCAGCTTCACGGACGCGCAGGTGGTGAGGCCCGGGAGCGCGGCTCCGCAGACGTTCATCCACTCACGATACCCTGGGCTGGCGTGGGCCGGGTGGGCAGTGGCCGCGCTGAGCGCGAGCACCGCCGCGACTACGACTTTCCTGCGCATTGAATTGTCCTCCGCGCGAAGAAGGGGGGGAAGCGGGCAGGCGGGCCGGGCGTGGGATCGTCCGGGGAAGCCAGCGGCCGCGGGGGCGGATGCCCGCATGTGCGGGCTGCGTTGCGCCATGCCACAACGCAATGCCCGCGCCCCGCGCGTAGTGTTCCCATGCCCTCGTTCAGATCGCACGGATGTGCTTCAATTGCAACAGGTTGTGAAGATCGTCGGAAAACCGGGCGGGCCCTGGATCGCGCACGCTTGTGGGCCGCCCGCAACACTGGTCGTGGTGCGCCCGCACCGCCGTTGCGCCGCCGCATCAGCCGTGGCGCGACCGGGTCGACACCCCCGGGCATCTCACGGAGGCGCGGAGGTCACGGAGAACGGATCCGCGGTTCCTCCTCGCCACCGGTGAGAGACTTCGGGAATCTCGACGCGAGCGGCGATGCCGGACGGCAGAAAGCCGCCGCCGCGCGTGGTGCGCGGCGGCGGCTCGTTCCATCTGCCGGCGGGGATCAGGCTACGGCGGCGCCGGCCAGGGGGCGCTCGGCGCCGCTCCCGGCGCCCAGCTCGGCGGCCACGCGCGCCAGCGCGGCCACCACCGGACGCAGCGAGCGCGTGACCCCGCGCACCGTCACCGTCATCATCCCCGCGTCCACCGAGCGCAGCAGCTCGCCGCTGGACAGCGTGAGCAGGTCGGCGAAGGGCGCCATGTGGTTGGGCGCCAGCGGCGAGGCCTCGGTAAGCCCCAGCCGGTTCAGCAGGCTCTCGGCCTCGGCCGAGGCGTAGCGGTCGCTCACGCGGCGCCCGAAGCGCCAGAGCAGGTACGACACCTTCAGCGCCAGGTGCGCCACCGCCTGGGCCAGCACGGCGGCGTCGGCGCCGTCGGCCCCCGGGGAGCGCGATTCCAGATCGTCGGCGGTCTCGAGCGCCAGCGTGCAGAGGCTCTCGATCTCCCGCTCGAGGATGTGCAGGCGGATGGGGTTCATTGAACGCCTCGTCGAGGTCGTGGGGGTGGAGTCGGGGAAAGAAACGCCGGAGTCGGCGGTCCCGCAAGAGAGTTGCAAAACTTTCGATCCTTCCCGGCCCGTCGTGGCCTCGAAGGGCCGCAAACGCGGAGGGGAGGCGGGGTTTCGGGGGGAGTGCGCCGTCGATACGTAGCAAGGCCCGCGCCAGCATCCGGCCCCGCTTCCGTCCGGCCCGCCGTCCCGAAAAACGCGCGGAGGGGACGGCCCGCGGCGCCCGCGCGGCGGGTCTCAAGCCGCGTGCTTCTCCGTCACCATCATCCGCCGGGCCTCCTCGGCGTCCACGGGGCCGCAGAGGAAGAACCCCTGCACGAAGTCGCACCCCATCGACCGCAGCCGCGTCATCTGCTCGTCGGTCTCCACCCCGCCCACCACCACCACCAGGTGCAGCGCGTGCGCCAGGCTCACGATGGCGCGCAGCACCTCGGGGTCGCCCGCCTCCTGCTGCAGCACCGAGCGGTGCACCTTCACCGCCTCCACCTCCAGCCGCCTGAGCGACGCGGGGGTGGAGCCCACGGTGCCGTACTGGTCCACCTGCACCACCACGCCCAGCCCGCGCAGCGCGCGCAGCACCTCCTCCACCCGCGAGTCGGCCAGCACCGACTCGGGCACTTCCAGCCGCAGCAGCGACGGCTCGGCGCCGGTTTCCGCCAGCACCTTGCGCAGGTGCTCCACGCCGTCGTGCGAGAGGAGCTCGCGCGCCGAGACGTTCACGCTCACCCGCGGCGAGCGCTCGCCGAACTGGCGCTGCCAGGCGTGCAGCTGGCGGCAGGCCTCGCGCAGCACCCAGCGGTCGATGGCCCCCACCAGCCCGGTGTCCTCGGCCACGGGAACGAAGTGCCGCGCCTCCAGCGTTCCCCGCGAGGGGTGGCGCCAGCGCACCAGCGCCTCGAACGAGGAGATGAGCCCCGTCTCCATCGAGATCACCGGCTGGTACTGCAGGCTCAGGCCGCCGCCGCGCACCGCGGTGCGCAGGTCGCTCTCCAGCTGCAGGCGCGCCAGCGTGCTCTCGTGCATCTCGCGGTCGAACACCTCGTAGCGCGCCTTGCCGCCGGCCTTGGCGCGGTACAGCGCGGTGTCGGCCTGGCGCATCAGCTCGGCCAGGTCGTTCCCCGCCGTGCCGCTCACCGCGATGCCGATGCTGGTGGTCACGAACAGCTCGTGCGGGCTGAGGCGGAAGGGCGACACCAGCTCGGCGCGGATGCGGTCGGCCACGCGGGTGGCGTCGCCGGGGTCGCCGATGGAGTGCAGCAGCACGGTGAACTCGTCGCCGCCCAGGCGGCACACGGTGTCGCCGGGGCGCACGCACTGCTGCAGCCGCCCGGCGATGTCCACCAGCACGCGGTCGCCCAGCTCGTGCCCCATCCGGTCGTTGATGTGCTTGAAGTCGTCCACGTCCACCAGCAGGATCGCGAAGAGCGCCCCGGGGTCGCGGGTGGAGGCGCGGGCGGTGTGCTGCAGGCGGTCCAGGAAGAGCGCGCGGTTGGGAAGCCCGGTGAGCGGGTCGTGCAGCGCCTCGTGCACCAGCTGCTCCTCGAGCCGCTTCTGCCGCGTCACGTCGCGCGCCAGCCCCTGCACCCCGGCGTCGCCGCTGCCGCGGCGCACGGGCGCCTCGATCAGCTCCAGGTACACGGTGCGGCCGCGACGGTCGCGGAAGGCGTGGATGTGCGAGGCGCCGTTCTCGGCCGCCGCTTCCGGGGCGGGTCCCGCCGGGCAGGGCTCGGCGAGGCGCTCCAGCGGGGTGCCCACCAGCTCTTCGGGCGCGTACCCCAGCACCCGCGACACGCCGGGCGACACGTACTCCAGCACGCCGGCTCCGTCCTGGTGGTAGAAGAAGAGCTCGGCGCTCCCGTCCACGATCTCGCGCAGCACCGCGTCGGCGGCCAGCCCGGCGGCCAGCTCGGGGACGGCGCACAGGTAGAGCAGGGTGCAGCCGTCCACCAGCACCAGCCGCGCGGTGGTCTCCTGGCGGTTGCCGTCGCGGCGGGCCAGCGCCAGCGGCAGCTCGGGGGCGGCGCCGGCGCGGGCGGCGTCGAGCGCCTCCTGGGCGCGCGCGCGGTCCTCGGGCCACACCAGCGACAGGAAGGGCGCGTCGATCAGCGACCCCGCCGGCGCGTGCCACAGGTCGCGGCACGCCGGGTTGGCCGCGGTCACGCGTCCCCAGCTGTCCACCGCCAGCACGGCGTGCGGGCTGCCGAGAAACACGCCGCGGTAGTCCAGCCCTTCCGGGGCGCACTCCACGGGGTGTCCGCCGGTATCCGCGGTCACGCCCGGAGCGGGCCCGATCGGCCCGGCCGAGAAGTCGGCGTGCACACTCATGGGCTCCCGTGCGGGGTAGGAAGGGGCCGGCGGAAATCGCCGGGTGGACCGCCGCCAGCGAGGGGGCAAGAAGCAGGCAAGTCCGGGCCTTCGGCCCACGAAAGATTCCGGGCCGCGCAAGTCGTTTTCCCGCAACCGGATGTGTGGCGCGACCGTCCATCACGCGCCGTCACCGTACTCCGCGGCGTTGCGGCGCGCACTCAACAGGTGCGGCACGCGGCACGGCGAAGGCGTAGCAGCGGACGGGGATGTCCCTCGACTGAACGGAAGCCCCGTCGTCCAATCTCCCGTTCCCCATGCCGCCAGGTCCTCACGCGAAGACGCGGAGACGCGGGGAACTGATTCGTTTCTCCGCGCCTCCGCGTCTCGGCGTGAGATCTCGAGGGATGCCGGAAGACGAACGGGGGATGGAAGATGCACGAACGGGCCTGCCCCACGGCGGAGCAGGCCCTGCGCGCGTGCGCCGTACCGACGGAAAGCGTCAGGCCGGCGTGAGCGTGCGGTTCGAGCGGCGGCGGCGGAAGCCGAAGCCCCCCAGGCCGGCAAGGCCCGTCGCCATCAGCATCATCGACACCGGCTCGGGCGTGACGGTGACTCCGGAGATCTCGAACTCGAGATCGTTGTAGTCCTCGTCGCCGCCGTCCACCGTGTCTTCCCAGCCGCCGCGGAACTGGAAGGTCCCGCCGCCCAGGTCGGTGATGGACAGGTGGAAGCGGCTGTCCTTGTTCCGCGACAGCGGGCCGGAGAAGTAGGTGTAGTCGTCGCCGTCCTGGGTCTTCCAGTTGGCGCCGCCCGGCCCCTCCTCGTACTCGTTGTGCACGAACAGGCCCAGCAGCACCTCCTCGCCCACGCCGAACGAGTAGCCCCCGCCCAGCACCACCACGCTTCCCGTGGGGCTGCCGGGCACGGGCGTGCCGTCCAGCCGGTACCCGTTCTGGCTGTAGAACAGGTCGTCGACGGTGCCGGAGTTGGTGTAGTCGACCACGTTGCCGGTGTAGTTCACCGCGCCGTAGCCGTTGCGGAACCACTGCATGGTGTTGAAGTACGCGGCACTGCTGCCGATGTAGCGAACCGTGACCGATCCGCCCAGGGCAATGAACTTCTCCCCCAGGAAGCTTACCGCGTGGGCCTGCGCGGGAAGCATCACCAGCGCCGCCCCGGCCGCGAGCATCAGCGCGCGGGCACGAAAGCGTTTCATGTGGCGTTCTCCTTCAGTCGAGGGCTCACCAGCACTCCGTCCGCGCGAGCGCCCTTCCGCGCGCGCACCGTACCGGCCCGGCGCGTAGCCTTCCATCCCCCTGCACCCAGCGCCGCCGCCGCGGGGGCGATCAGCGCCGCCATCAGCAGCGCCGTGCCCGAGGCCACGGTCATCCCGCCCTTCATCCGCGGGTCCACGATCGACCGCAGCTGCAGGAAGTCCAGCGTGAACATGGCGGCCACCAGCACGGTGCCCACCGCGATCGCCAGGCAGACCGCGGCCAGCGCGCGCACCGTGCGGCGGTGTTCCAGCGCCACCCCGGCCACCATGGCCAGCATGATCCCCAGCAGCGGCGTGACCAGCGTTTTCAGCACGATGCCGCCCACGCCGAAGCGCCACGACAGCTCGCCGGTCTGGAACGGCCAGGCGCCGGCGACCACCTCGATGGTGGGCACCAGCACGAGCAGCGCGGCCACGGGGTACACGGCCAGCAGCACCGGCCGCCGGTTCAACTCGTCCATGGGGTCCTCGGTCTCCTTCCCGGGTAGGGTTTCATGCGCCGGACTCCCGGTTCACCCGGGCTGGGGGAGCGCGCGCGCCACGGCGGGAACGGCCGCGCGGGCCGCCTGTACCGCCACTTCCTGGGCCCGGGCCTCGGTGCCGTCGACCGGCACGATCACCCGGACCAGCGCCTCCTCGGTGCGGCGGCTGAGCGCCGCGTCGCGCAGGAGGTTCCACTTCACCGCGTACTCGTCGGCCGTCACCCGCCCCCGCCCCTGGTACCAGTACAGCACCAGCGCGCGCCGCCCCGCGTTCTGCAGCAGCGCGCGGTTCACCTCCACCGTGCCGGCCTGGGTGGCGATGCGCATGCGCCCGGTGGTCAGCGCCTCCCACCCCGCGCCCGGCAGGCAGTTCTTCGGCGAGTGGATGGTGCGTCCCTGCGCCTGGCTGCGGTAGTAGCCCACGTACAGCGAGAAGGCCGTGGCGGCCCCGGCCACCCCCGCCGGCACGTACGCGCGCATCAGGTAGTCGTCCATCCCCGCCACCCGGCGCTCCTCGTCGGCGATGGTGCGGTCGCGGCCCTCCCAGGGGCCCACGCGCGCCGGCACCGTCTCGGCCAGCGGCGCGCGCAGCGGAAGCGAGCGCTGCCGCCCGCCCGCGGCCACCAGCACCGCCCCGGCCGCCAGCACGGCGGCAGGCGCCCACCAGGCGCGGGCGCTCACGCGGGCACCGGCGCCAGGCGGCGCTCCACGCGGGTGAGCCCCGAGGCCATCAGCGCCAGGATCCCCAGCGCGGCCAGGTAGATGAGCCACCCCTCGGTCAGGTGCATGAAGCCGTCGCCCAGGCGCGGGTCCACGAACACCACCAGGAAGCCGGTGAGGAACACGCGCACGCCGTTCAGCACCACCGCCACCGGCAGCGCCGCGGCCAGCAGCACCGCCCGCGCGCCCGCGGTGCGCAGCCACAGCCCGCCGGTGAGCAGGGCGATGGCCAGGAGCGCGGCCAGCGAGCGCAGCCCGCTGCACGCCTCGGTCACGAACAGGCTGCGCCCGGGAAGGGAGATGACGTTCCCCGCCAGGCGCACCGGGATCCCGCGCCACTCCAGCATGGCCGCGCCCAGCGCCGAGGCCTTGAACTGCAGCGGCAGCGCCAGCGACGCGGTGACCACGGCGGGAAGGGGAATGCAGAGCAGGAGCAGCCCCGCGGGAAGCCACCACCGCTTCAGCTGCCCCCATCCCCAGGCGAACACCACCAGCGCGGCCGCGGCCAGGAGCAGCGACAGGCGCATGGTGAAGAGCTCGGCCGCCAGCCCCGAGAGCCAGCGCATGGCCACGGCCAGCGTAAGAAGCGCGATGCCCGCCCGGTGCCGCGGGGCGGGGCGGGGAACCACGCCGGCGCGCCAGGCCAGCCAGAGCGCCACCGGGCCCAGCAGCAGCCCGTGGCCGGCGTTGGGGTCGCTCCACCAGTCCCGCACCAGCGTGAGCGCCGGGCGCCAGTAGAGCAGCGCGAAGGCGGCCGCGGCCACCAGCGGGGCCGCGGCCGCCGCGGGAGCGGCCAGCCGGGCGCGGGCGCCGGCTCGGGCGGGAAGGGCCAGCCCGGTCACGGCTACCACCCGCCGCGGCGCAGCAGCACGGCCGGCACGGTACGCATCAGGATCTGCACGTCGCGCCGCACCGAGCGCGTGGCGATGTACTCCAGGTCCAGCCGCACCTTGCCGCGCACGTCGTCCACCGAGCGGTCGTACGGCTGCTGCACCTGCGCCCACCCGGTGATGCCGGGAAGAACGCGCTGGCGCTCGGCGTAGCGGTCCACCTGGTCGCGCAGCTCGGCGAAGATGCGGGGCTGCTCGGGGCGCGGCCCCACCAGGTTCATGTCGCCGCGCAGCACGTTCACCAGCTGCGGCAGCTCGTCCAGGCGGTACTTGCGCAGCACGCGCCCCAGCGCGGTCACCCGCGGGTCGTCGGGCTGGGCCCACACCTGCAGGCGGTCGTCCGACGCCGCCGACATCGTGCGGAACTTGTACATGGTGAAGAGGCGGCCGCCGTAGTCGTAGGTGCGGCGCCAGCGCGACCCGCTTCCCGGCGAGCGGCGGTCCACGCCCACGCGCACCTGGCGGAACACCACGGGGCCCGGCGAGGTCAGCTTCACCAGCAGCGCGATCACGGCCATCACCGGCGCGGCCAGCACCAGCAGCAGCAGCGCGGCGGCCACGTTCACCAGGCGGATGGGGTCGATGTCGAGGCGGATCCCTTCCAGCGGGCGCGGGATGGAGATCCCGGGCGCCGGCGGAGCCAGCATCAGCTCGTCGGCCGCGGCAAGGCGCGGAAAGGAGAAGGTCGTCCGGGTTGGCATCCGGCGTCGGGTGGCGATCTGGGGGGGCACGGCAGGGAGCTCCGGCGAAGGGGTTCCGGGGAGGGCCTGCGACAGCGGGATGGGACAAGGCAATGCCCGTGCGCGGCCGTGCCTTTCCGCCAACCTGTTGATTGCAAACGACTTGGGGGATGATGGGAACGCGGCGGGGCCCGCTGTTGCGTGGTGGCCCACCCACAGGTGTGGCGGGGCTCCACACCCGTGGCGCGCCCCCGCCACACGTCCATCCGGCACAGGAGAGAACGGATGGTCTCTTACGAAGGGCGCGGAGGATCCGGAGGAAAAAAGCCGCCTGCCCGCGCAGGTCTGATCGAGGCAAACCGCAGACACCATGCGGATTCAGCGAAGTCGGCGGAGGCACATCTCCGCGAGCTCCGCCGACGCAGCGCGCCCCCGGATTTCCCGAATTCGGGAGGATGGATATCGAACCTCGACCAACAGAATCGGCTCACGCAAAGAAGCAGAGATATAGAAGCGTCTCTCTCTGCTACTCCGCTTCTCCGCGTAAGCCATCTTCCGGCTGTGAATCCATCGAGGATGCCGGCAGATCGGCCTCGATCCTCCGTATCTCCATCCTCCGTTCTCCGTGCCCTCTGTGAGAGACCAAAGCGAAGCCGGACCCGCACACGTGGTGCGGATCCGGCTGGATGTCGGGAACGGAAGGGGTCCTAAGTCCTAAGTCCTGAATCCTGAGTCCTAAGTCCTGAGTGCGCAGTCCTGCGCCTTTGGATTCATCATCCTCTTTGCAGTTAAGCACTTGGCACTTGGCACTTGGCACTTGGCACTTGGCACTTGGCACTTGGCACTTGGCACTTGGCACTTGGGACTTTCGACCTACGGCGGCGGAGCGGGGGGAAGGTGGAGGGTGAACCAGAACGCGGTGCCCTGGCCGCCGTTGCTGTCCACGCCCAGCTCGCCGCCCATCTGCGCCAGCAGCTTGCGGCAGATGCCGAGGCCCAGGCCCGTGCCGGAGAAGCCGTAGCCGCGCGCGTGCGGGCGCGGCCGGTACAGCCCGCCCACCGGGTCCAGCGCCTCGGGCTCGATCCCGCGTCCGGTGTCGCGCACCCAGAAGCGCATCGCCGCCTCGCCCTGGGGCTCGGCCGCCAGCTCCACCCACCCCTGGTCGGTGGAGTGCAGGGCGTTCACCGCCAGGTTCAGCAGCACGCGGCTGAGCGCCACGGGGTCGCCCATGCGGTGGTCGTCGGCCGGGATGCAGAGCCGCACCTCTACCTGCTTCTCCTCGGCCAGCGGCGCCACCACGTCGCGCAGCGACTCGAACATCCCCCGCAGCGACATCGGCGAGCGCTCGCCGCCCTCGCTGCCCCGGTTCAGCTCGATGGTGTTGCTCACCAGCGACACCATTCCCAGCGCGGCGCTGTAGATGATCCCCACCTGCCGCCGCTGTGCGTCGGAAAGCGCGCCGCTCTGCCCCTCGCGGAGCGCGCCGGCCAGGAAGAGGATGGAGGTGAGCGGAGAGCGCAGGTCGTGCGCGAACTCGGCCAGCGGCTCCAGCGGCGAGAGGGCGCCTTCGGGGTGCAGCAGCTGCTCGCGCACGCGGTCGAACGCCGCCAGCACGCCGGCCGCGTCGCCGGGAGGGGGCGGATCGCCGCCGGCCAGCCACTGCTCCACCACGGCGGCGCGCAGCCGGTCCAGCAGCACCAGCGAGTAGGTGGGGGCAACGGGGGCGGGCCGCGCGCACTCGGAGTCGACCCGCGCGGCCAGCTCCGCCAGGAGCTCGGCGTCGCCGCCGCCGCGGCCGGCTTCGGCGGCCGCCTCCCGCGCGGCGTGCGATACCGCGGCCAGGGGCTCTCCCGGCGCGGACGGATCGGCGGTCGCCATCCCCCTTCTCTTCTCCGGCGGGTCAGTCCACGCGGATCGCGGTGTCGCGATGCAGCCCGTGCTTTTCCATCAGCCGGTAGAGCGTGGTGCGGTCCACGCCGGCGATCTTGGCCGCGCGCGACATGTTGGCCCCCGCGCGCTCCACCAGCGACATCAGGTACATCCGCTCGAACTCGGCCAGCACGCGGTCGCGCGCGCTGTGGTAGGGCTCGTCGCCCACCAGCGCGTACGGCTGCGGCTCGGCGCCCGCGCGCGGCCGCCCGCCGCGCGGCGAGTCGTCGCGGAAGGGGATGTCGTCGGGGTGCACCTCGGCGCCGGGCGCCACCAGCACCACCGTGTGCTCCATCAGGTTCTGCAGCTCGCGCACGTTGCCGCGCCAGGGGCGCGCCTGCAGCAGCGACACCGCGGCGGGCGACAGGCGCGGCGCCGGCGCCCCGGCCTCGCGGTGGCGGCGCCAGTAGAAGCCCAGGAAGTGCTCGGCCAGCAGCGGCACGTCTTCCGGACGCTCGCGCAGCGGCGGGAGGTAGATGGGAACCACGCTCAGCCGGTAGTACAGGTCGCGCCGCAGCACGCCGGTGTCGGTGGCCTCGGACGGGTCGCGGTTGGTGGCGGCGATCACCCGCACGTCCACCGTGGCGTCGGTGGTCTCGCTTCCCACCCGGCGCACGATCCCGTCCTGCAGCACGCGCAGGAGCTTGGCCTGGATCGTCTGCGTCATCTCCGTCAGCTCGTCCAGGAAGAACGTGCCCCCGTCGGCCGCCTCCAGCAGCCCCACCTTGTCGCGGATGGCGCCGGTGAAGGCGCCCTTCACGTGGCCGAACATCTCCGACTCCAGCAGGCTCTCGGGAAGCGCGGCGCAGTTCACCGCCACCATGGCCCGCTGCGCGCGCCGGCTCTCGGAGTGGATGAACTGCGCGATCATCTCCTTGCCCGTGCCGCTCTCGCCGGTGATGAACACCGAGGCGTCGGTCTGCGCCACCCGGCGGGCCAGCTCCACCGCCCGCACGAAGGCCGGCGAGCGCCCCAGCAGGGTGATGGCGCGGCTGTGGCTCTGCCGCGGGCCGCCGCTTTCGGCCGCCGAGCGCAGCGCCTCCTCGGCGCGCGCTTCGGCCACCGCGCGGGCGGCGCGCCCCACCAGGATCTGCAGGTGGGTGGCCGAGAAGGGCTTGGGCAGGTAGTCCCACGCGCCCTGCCGCAGCGCCTCGACGCTCGAGTCCACGCTGGGGCTGCCGGTCATCACCACCACCAGGCAGCGCGGGTTGGCCTGCAGGCAGGCCGCCAGCACCTCCAGCCCCGACAGGTCGTCCAGGTACAGGTCCACCAGCGCCACGTCGAAGGCGCGCCGCGCCAGCGTCTGCACCGCCTCGCGGCCGTGGGCGCACGCCGTGACCGTGTAGCCGTCCAGCCGCAGCACGTTGGCGCAGCTGTCGCGCAGCGTGTACTCGTCCTCGACCAGCAGGAGGGAGATGGAGGCCGCGCCTTCGGCGGGCGCGGGTACGGCGGTGGAGGTCACGGGATCGGGCATCGCGGGCTCCCGGTGGACTCCGGACGACGAGCTCCGGACGAAGGATGTTGGGATGGTCACCATGAACGCGGTCCGGCTGCGGGGACGCCGGAGAATGCATTCGCCGTATCCGATCGAACATCGGGCGCATGCCTGGCGCCCGGCAGGGATCTCTCCCTTTGCGCGATCCCGACTCCCGCGAAAGCAGCGGGGTCACGGGAGAAGGAAAGGGGAGCGGTCACTCGGGAAGGCGCGCCAGGGGTCAGCGAAGGGACCCCGGAGCAAGAGGCAGACCAGAGGGCCGGAGAGCGGGTCGTTCGGCCGCAAGAAGTTGAAGCAGAAACAGATAGCCGTCAAGCACATTGTTCCGTCATCCCCCGCCCGCCTCGATGCGGGGTGCCCCGAGGCATTACACGATTGCAACGAAACGTGCGCTCCGGCCCCGGTTTTCCGCTCGCCGCAAGGGGACGCGCCGCCGACCGGTTCGCGCCCGCAGGGCCGATCTCCTCGCGACAAACAAACTCCGCATCCCGTGTTGTACAGGGCCTGTCGAGAGTCGGCGGGAAAGCCGTCGCGCCCGCTCCGCCCCGGCGTGGGGCACGAAGGGCCAGCAACGGCGCCGTCCCCCGCACCGGAAGATGTGGGGCGGCCACAGCTGTTGCGTCCGCGCAACACTTCGGGACCCGCGGGCGGGCCCCCGCGGCGGGCGGGAAAGGGGGCGGCTACGCGCGCGCGCGCGTTCGGCCGTGCCCGGCCCCGTCGTTGCAAGGTCCGGCACGCGCGGCGCCCGCGGTCCCGCGCGCCCGCTCCCTCCTGAAACGTCCGGACGTTCCCATGCAGAACCTTCCCGTGCCGGCCCCGCTCCTCACGCCGATCCCCGAACGCATCCGCCCCGGCCTGTCGTCGCTGGAAGACGGCCCCCGCCGGACGCGCAACACCGGGCTGCAGCGGCTGGCGGCCACCCTCTACCGCTTCCGCTGGATCCTGCCCGTGCCCGTGGCGCTGGGCGTGGGCGCGGGGCTCCTGGTGGCCCGGCACGCGCACCCCGACTACGCGGCGCGCTCCACCGTGTGGATCGACTCCGACGGCGGCAACCTGGGGGTGCGCGACGGCGGCCCGCTGCGCTCGCCCGAGCTGCTGCGCTCGCAGGCGTGGGTGGAGCTGCTGCGCTCGTACACGGTGCTGGACCCGGTGGTGCGCAGCGAGAAGCTGTACCTCGACACGCCCACGCGCGGCGCGGCGCCGGTGTTCGCCGACTTCCAGCTGGCCGAGCGCTTCCGCCCCGGCGAGTACCGCCTGAGCCTGGAGAACGGCGGCCGCCGCTACCGCCTGGCCACGCGCGGGGGCGCCACCGTGGAGGTGGGGAACGCGGGCGGGGCGGTGGGCGCCACGGTGGGCTTCCGCTGGCACCCGGACGTGGCGGCGCTGCGCCGCGCGGGGAAGGTGGACTTCACCGTCGTGACGCCCCGCGACGCGGCGGTGCGGCTGGGGACGGAAGTCGTCACCCACATGGCCGAGAACGGCAACTTCCTGCGGCTGGAGCTGTCGGGGAAGGACCCGGAGCGCATCGCCTCCACGCTGAACACGCTCACCGACCGCTACGTGACCGTGGCGGGCGACCTGAAGCGCTCGCGGCTGCAGGAGCTGGAGCGCATCCTGGGCGAGCAGCTGGGGTACGCGGCCGGCTCGCTGGCGCGCGAGGAGTCGGCGCTGCAGGGCTTCCGCGTGCGCACCATCACCCTTCCCGCCGACCGCGGCTCGCCGGTCACGCCGGGGCTCGAGGTCACGCAGAACCCGGTGCTGTCGAACTACTTCTCGCTGAACATGGAGCGCGAGCAGATCCAGCGCGACCGCGACGACCTGGCGCGCGCGCTCACGCAGGACGCGGCCTCGGTGGGTGCGGTGGAGGCCATTCCCTCGGTGCAGAAGTCGTCCGCGCTGGTGCAGGCGCTGACCGAGCTGACCGCCAAGCGCGCCGAGCTGCGGGCCATGAGCGGGCAGTTCACCGACCTGTACGTGCCGCTGCAGAAGGTGCGCGAGCAGGTGACCACGCTGGAGCGCTCCACCATCCCCGGGCTGGCCTCGCGGCTCGACGCCGAGCTGGCCGGGCGGCAGCACGCCATCGACGGGCTCATCTCCTCGGCCTCCACGCAGCTGCGCGGCATCCCCCCGCGCGCCATCGAGGAGGCGCGGCTCACGCGGCGGGTGGAGATCGCCGAGGACCTGTACAAGCTCCTGCAGCAGCGCCACGAGGAGGCGCGCCTCTCCGCGGTGACGACGATCCCCGACGTGCGGGTGCTGGACAAGGCGACCGTGCCCTACTCGCCCAGCCGCGACCCGCGGCTGCAGTGGATCCTCCTCTTCTCGCTGGGCGGGCTGGCGGTGGGCGTGCTGGGGGCCGTGCTGTACGACAAGGCCAACCCGCGGCTGGCCTATCCCGAGCAGGTCACCGAGGGGCTGGGGCTGCCCATCCTGGGCGCCATCCCCCGCGCCCGCGTGGTCACGTCGGGGCCGCGCCCGGCCTCGCCGCCGCCGGAGCTTCCCGAGGCCTTCCGCGCGCTGCGGCTGGGGCTGGTGCACGCCAGCGGCGCCGCGGGCCCGCTGGTGGTCACCATCACCAGCCCCGGGAGCGGCGACGGCAAGTCGTTCGTCTCGGCCAACCTGGCGCTCACCTTCGCCGAGCAGGGGCACCGCGTGCTGGTGATCGACGCGGACCTGCGCCGCGGCACGCTGCACCGCGTCCTGGGGTGCGAGCGCAAGCCGGGGCTGAGCGACTACCTGGCGGGGACCGCGACCCGGGCCGACGTGGTGCAGCGCACCCCGTACGAGGGCGTGCACCTGATCGCCGGGGGCACGCGGGCCGGGCGCGGGCCGGAGATGCTGAGCACGCCGGCCATGGCCGAGCTGGTGGCCGACCTGCGCTCCGCCTACCGGGTGATCCTGATCGACAGCCCGCCGATCGGCGCCTGCGTGGACCCGCTGGTGCTGGCCACGCTCACGCGCGACATGGTGCTGGTGCTGCGCAACGGCGCCACCGACCGGCAGCTGGCCGAGTGGAACCTGGACCTGGTGGACCGGCTGCCGATCCGCGTGCTGGGCGCCGTCATCAACGGCATCTCGCCCAAGGGCGCGTACCGCGCGTACCGGTACCTGAAGGGCTACGACTACCAGGTGCTCCCCGAGGACGCCGGCGCCGACGTGCCGCGCCTGCAGACGGTCTGAGCGGACGGGTGAACGGCAGGTTTCTGGGCGTGTTCCGCGCCTGAGGCGCGGAACCGGGCTGCGCGCGCCGTAGGCAACGATACCGCCGTTGCCAACGGCGCCGGGCCCCCGGCGGATTCGTCTCCGCCGGGGGCCCGTCTCGTTTCCGGATGCATCGCTGTTTCCGCCCCGCCGGGTTCCCGGCCCTCCGGGCGCGCATCCCTCACGCAACCCGATCCCGATCCCACCCGCCGGGACGTCATCCCGAGGCCCGCCACACCGCAAACAGCTTCCACGCAGAAGGTTGCAGGCCAAATGATCCAGAATCCGTGGAGCACGCGGTCCGGCGAAGCACACCGCGTCTCCAGCTGATTCGAATCACGCAGAGACACCGAGCCGCGGAGAAAAGCTCGTGCTGTTCCTCCGCGTCTCCGCGTCTCCGCGTGAGATCAGCGATCCATTGGAGATCGAGCGAGTCTCCTGCATGCGACAAAAGAAGAGCCCCGGTGATCGCCGGGGCTCTCGTTGTTCGCTGCAGACGCTCGAATCCTACGCGGCCGCCGGCGGCGCGGGGAGCGTGGCGGCCTGGGCGGGCGGGGGTGCCGGGGCGTCGGCGTGCGCGCTGCCGTTCCCCTGGCCGTTCTTCTTCCCCTTGCCGTTCCCGTTGCCGCCCAGCGCGCTGAGCGCCGCGTGCAGGTCCTCGGCGGCGTTGGCCAGCAGGTCGGCCGCCTGCACCCGCGGCTGCCCCGCGCCGTCGATGGCGAAGCGCCCGCTGTACACGCGCACCTCCGCCGCGCCCGAGCGCTCCAGCTCGCGCTGCACGGTGCCGCACACGCGCCGGGCCAGCCGCTCGGCGCCCTCCCATCCCGTGGCCGGCGCCAGCACCGCGAACTCGCCGCGGTGCAGCCGCCCGATCACGTCCGAGGTGCGCCCGGCCAGCCGCAGCAGCTCGGCCAGCGCGTCGGCGCGGCCGTCGCGCTCCGCGCCCTCGGGCCCATCCGGCTCCGCGTGGAAGGTGATGCACGCCAGCGGACGCTGGTTGCGGTACGCCTCGGCCACCATCTCCTGGGCCCGCCGCGCCAGCCCGCGCGCGTTGTACAGCCCGCTGGGCGCGTCCAGCAGCCCGCGCTCCTCGGCCTCCACCACCTCGCGGCGCACCGCGGCCAGCGCGCGCACCTTCAGCACCAGCTCCTCGGGGTCCAGCGGAAACCCGAACGCGTCCCACGCGCCGGCACGCATGGCGGCCAGGCGGTCCACGCGCGACAGGGCGCCCGCCGACACCACCAGCACCGGCGTGCTGGAGCCCAGCCGCGGGTGCGCCCGCAGCGTGCGGCAGAGCGGCTCCACACCGTCCATCCCGTGCTCCGCCTCCAGCAGCACCACGTCGGGGTGCAGCTCGTCGAAGCGTGCCCAGGCCTGGTCGTGGTCGGAGGCCCGCGCCACCGTGCAGCCGTACGGCGCCAGGATGCTCTCGAACGAACGCGCGAGCCATTCCGTGTTGCCGCATACCAGCACGGTGGGGGGGCGTGCGGGGGAAGTCGGAAGTCCGGCCATGGCACTCGGTAGAAGTGGGGCGTTCCGCGCGGACCCGCGGAGGAGGCCCGAGCGGAACGCGGAGGGGAGTTGGTGCAACCCGACTGCACGTCGCGTGCTTTCCCTCGCGGCGCGGCGAAACGTCGCGTTTTCAGACACTTACGCCGCAGGGCACGCGCCCCGGGTGCTGCACGCGCCCGACACCTGTGCCGTGCGGTCCGCCTCACCTCTCCGTCACCGCGCGAGTGTTGCGCGCGCGCAACACATGGCGGGCGCCGCCGACGGCGCCCGCGCCCCGCATCGCCCTCCGCCGACGTGCAAGTGGCGCCGCCGCAGCCGCTTGCGCGCCGCCGCCGCCCCGGCACCATCGTTGAACTCTCCCCTCCCGCTGGCCGCCCGTCGTCCCGCCGCGTTCCGGCGCGCCGCGGCGGCCCGCCCCCCACGCCTGGAGCCCCATCCCATGCACCCCACGATGAAGCGATCCCTCGTCCTCCTGGCCGCCGCGCTCCTCACCGGCGCCGCAGGCGCACGGGCGCAGGCGGCCGCGCAGCCCGGGTGGGACCCCGGCCGCGTGCAGCTGAACCGCAACGACCTGCAGGCGCTGCTGGCCAGCTACGAGCAGGCCGCCACCTCGCCGGCGCACAGCGACCGCTACCGCGCCCAGGCCCGCGCCCGCGCCGAGTCCATCCGCGCGCGGCTGCAGGAGGGCGACGTGCAGCCGGGCGACGAGGTGGTGCTGCTGGTGGAGGGGCAGGCGGCGCTCACCGACACCTTCACCGTGCGCGAGGGTACCGTCCTCTTCCTCCCGCAGATCGGCGACGTGCCGCTGCACGGGCTGCTGCGCTCCGAGGTCGAGGGGCGGCTGCGCGAGCACCTGTCGCGCTACCTGCGCAACCCGGTGGTGCGCGCGCGGCCGCTGGTGCGGGTGTCGGTGGAGGGCGAGGTGCGCAACCCCGGCTGGTACGTGGTGCCGGCGGACGCGCTCGTTTCGGACGTGCTGATGCTGGCGGGGGGCCCGCAGGGGAACACCTCCACCGCGCGGCTGCGCATCGAGCGCGGCGGCACGCCGGTGTGGTCGGGGCCCATCCTGAGCGAGGCGCTGGCGCAGGGGCGCACGCTGGACGCCATGGGGATCCACCCGGGCGACCGCTTCTACCTTCCCGCCAAGCCCACGAGCCCGGTTGGGGCCGCGGTGCGGTCCATCCCGGTGCTGCTGTCGCTGGTCTTCGCGGCGTCGCAGCTCTGACAGCCGGGGGATGAGGATGGGGACGCGCGGATCGAGCGGGAGCGCGGGTCAGCCTTCGTGCGGGCCCGCTCCGTTGGCGGAGCGCTCCTCGCGCACGGCGCGCTCCAGCAGGTCCGGCCACACCTCGTCCAGCGAGCGGACGCCCAGCAGGTGCTCGGTGTAGCCGTTTCCGCGCAGGGCGCAGCGCACGATCAGCCCGCCGCGGAAGTGCGGATGGCGGCTCCACCCGGCCGGGTCGGCGTACATCAGCCGGGCGTACGCGTCCCGTGCGGCGGGCGGCAGCCAGCGCCGCAGGAAGTCCGACACCTCGTCGCGCGTGGTGGGGTCCATGGCTCCCGGGGGGTGGCGCGGCCGAAGTGCAGTGAGCTTCGCACGGGGCCGCGCCCAGTCTGCCGCATCCCGCGTGCCGCGCTCCGCCGCCGATCTCCCTTCCCACCTTTCTTCTGCTCTCCTTCTTCCATCCACGGAACACAATGGCTACAACGGGACGGCGCGTGCTGGTGACGGGTGGGGCGGGCTTCATCGGGTCGCACGTGGCCGCCGCCTTCCTGCGCCGGGGCGACGAGGTGGTGGTGCTGGACAACCTGGTGCACGGCTCGCGCGGCCGGGTTCCCGCCGGCGCGGACTTCGTGGAGATGGACGTCCGCGACCCGGCGATGGAGATGCTGGTGCGCGAGGGGCGCTTCGACGTGGTGGACCTGCACGCGGCGCAGATCGACGTGCGCGACTCGGTGGCGCGCCCCCGCCACGACGCCGGGGTGAACGTGGACGGGCTGCTGAACGTGCTGGAGGCGGTGCGCGCGGCGGAGCGGGGGCGGGTGGTGTTCGCCTCGTCGGGCGGCGCGGTGTACGGCGACGCGCGCACGCGGCCCACCCCCGAGGGCGCCGGCAAGCGGCCCGAGAGCCCGTACGGCGTGGGGAAGCTGGCCGGCGAGCAGTACCTGCACTGCTTCCACCGCACGCACGGGCTGGACTACGTGGCCCTGCGCTACGCGAACGTCTACGGACCCGGGCAGGACCCGTTCGGCGAGGGCGGCGTGGTGGCCGTCTTCTGCTCGCGCCTGGCCGAGGGCTCGCCGCTCACCATCTACGGCGACGGCGAGCAGACGCGCGACTACGTGCACGTGGCCGACGTGGTGCGCGCCAACCTGATCGCCGCGGATGCCGCCCTTCCGCGCGGCGCCTCGGTGGATTCGCGCGCCTTCAACGTGGGCACCGGCAGCCAGACCAGCGTGAACGCGCTGGCCTCGGTGCTGATGCACGCCGCCGGCGCCCCCGCGCTGGTGAAGCGCGCCGCCGCCCGGCCGGGCGAGGTGCGGCGCTCCGCCCTTTCCGCGGAGAAGCTGCGGCGCCTCGGCTGGCGCCCGGAGGTTTCGCTGGAGCAGGGGCTGCGCGAAACGTGGGAGTGGGTCCGCACCCAGTCCGCTCCCGCCCCGGAGCCCGCCGCCGCCCCCGCGCACCGCGTCCACCGCCGCGCCACGGCCGGCGTGGGGTGACGCGCTCGCCCGGCTGGCATCTGCGACGATCGAAGCCTCACCGTGATGGTGGGGCTTCGTGCTTAGGGGGATGTCGATTCATCCGTGGATTGACAGGGCGGTGATGCTGATCCAAATTTTGGAGCAGAGATGAACCTCGTCCGGATGAAGAATGATTCGATCTGAAGAAAGCGCTGGATTTCCGGGCCTGGGTGAAGTGCTGGCATCGCCCGCCTTCGCGCGGCTGGTGCTGCACTTCGCGCTGCACGGAGACGAGCCGGAGCACGTGCGCGCCCTCCAGCGGCGCTCCGGGCTGTCGATGAGCTCGCTCTCGCGCGAGCTGCGGCGGCTGGAGGGGCGCGGGCTGGTCGAGCGGGAGGAGACGGGCGGGCGCGTGCTCTACCGCACCGCCGAGACGCACCCGGGCTGGGCGGGGCTGCGGCAGCTCATCCGCCACTTCGCCGATCCCGCCGAGGTGGTGGAGGAGGCGATCGCGGGGGTGGAGGGGATCGAGGCGGCGTTCGTCTACGGCTCGTTCGCGCGGGGCGATGCGCGCGCCGACAGCGACATCGACGTCCTGGTCGTGGGCGATGAGGCGTCGGAGGCGCGGCTGGGGCGCGAGGTGGCCGGGGCCTCGGTGCTGCTCGGGCGGCCGGTGGAGATCCGGAGCTACACTCGCGACCGGCTCGACCGCCAGATCGCGGCGGGCAACGCCGTCCTCAGGCGCATCCTGGCCGGCCCCAAGCGCTGGATCGTGGGCGACGAGGACCGGCTCGGAATGGTGCCGGCATGAGGCAGCACCGCATCGACCGCCTGATCGAGGCGCGCAATCTGGAGCCGGTGCCCGCGGACGACGCCGAGGTGGCGGCGATCTGGAGTGCCGCGCTCCGCGAGTGGGCGGACGCCTCTGTGCCCGGCCTGAGCGTGGCGGGCGCGTTCATCCACGTCTACCAGGCGGCATTCCGTGCGGCGAGCGCCGCCGTCCGCGCGGCGGGGTACCGGCAGCGAGGGGCTGTCGGGGGGCACCATCATGTGAGTTTCTACGCCCTCGGCGCGCTCGGTGACGAGGACCTGGAGCGCATTGCCGATACGATGCAGGGGATTCGCGGCGGACGCCATTCCGCGCTGTATGGGGATGAGGAGGAGTTGGAGCCGGAAGATCTGGAGAAGGCGCGGCGTACGGTCTCGGCGCTTCTGGAGCGGGTCCATCGATGGTTGCTCGATGCCAGGCCGGCCCTGAAAGGCGGGCTTGCAGCACCTCCGTCATCCTGATCACGCGAAAGCCCTCGCATCTCCCGCTGCGAGGGCTTTCCGGTCAGCGCCCGCTCACGGCGCTGGCGACGGCGCCGAAGAAGAGGAACGCGAGGCCGAAGGGGATCAGGCTCCAGACGAGCAGGCCCAGGAACACGCCGGACGCGATCACCAGCGTGCCGGGGCCGTTGCGCGGAGGGGCGACGGAGAAGCCGCAGTGCGGGCACATCAGCGCGCGGTCGCTGGTGCGCTCGCGGCACTCGGGACAATGGATGAGCATCGGGACTCCACTGCGGAAGGCGGGGGAGGGGGGACGATGGAGATGACGAGCGGGGTCAGATCACCCGCTCGCCGTCTTCCTCGAAGGCCAGCGGCAGCAGCTCGCCGCGCTGCCTGCGCGCCGCGCCGCCCAGGTGCTCGAACGCGGCCGACGCGCTCGCGCGGGCGAGGTCGATGGCGTCCAGCGACGCGCGGTCTGTGGCGAGGCGCAGGAGGATGGCGTGGTGCGGGTGCCCCGTCGCGGGGTTCGTCTCCACGCGGCAGCCGGTGACGTACACCTGGTCGGCCGCGGGCGGGAGGAGGCGGAAGGTGTCGCACGCGAAGGCCAGCACGATGCCGCAGCACAGCTCGTCGTAGCGCGCGCGGTGCTGGGTGGCCGTCTCGCGCGGGCGCGGCGGGACGAGCGCCGGCGCGGGAAGCTCCAGCGCCAGCCGCACCTGCAGGTCGGGCTCGACCGCCACGCGGAACGGCACGGCGACCGGGAGGCGGATGCGCTCGCGGTAGGTGACCAGCGCCTCGACCCACGCGTGGGGATCGGGCTCCAGCACGCGCCGGGCGAAGCGCGCCACCGCGAACCGCCGCGCGTACTCGTCGGCCGCGTCGCGGTCCAGCTCGTCGTCGTCCGGCGGCGGGCCCGGCTCGGTGAGCGCCTCCCACGCCACGCGCAGGAAGGCGCGCGGACCGGCCAGGTGCGCGAGCGGTGACGCATCTTCATCCCCCTGCTCTTCATCCCCCATCTCCGGCGCCACGCCGCCGTCCAGCGCGGCGGGGACGGAGGGAAGGCGCAGCTGCGGCGGCTGCCAGGGAATCGAGACGTCCCCGCGCGGCGAGTCCATCGCCAGCGCCGGGTCGGCGGGGACGGTGGAGCGCGCGGCGACCGGCTCGGGCGCGGCCTGGCCCGCGTCCGCCGGCGCGGCGGGGAAGAGCTTCAGGTTGCGGAACGGGTTCCAGCGCACGCCATCCTCCGGGTTCGAGCTCATCGGGTCGCGCGGGAGTGCTGCGGGATTCATCGGATGCTGATCGCCCGTCGCGGGCCGGCGAGGGGACGGCGGGGCGGGGAGATGCGGGACGATCCAGTCGGGATCCGGGGCCGCGGGAGGATGAAAATCCCCATTCGCGGCCGATGCAAAGGTTTAGTGCGCACCGCGAACGGGCGCAAGCGGCGCGGCCGAGGCATTACCACCGGGATCGGAAGCGGCGCGGGGGACGGAACGTCGCGCCGCGCGCAAACCCTTTGTGCCGCAAGGGATAATGATTAGATTCAGTCACTCGCACGGCGAAAGCCCCACCGCGCAAACCGCGGCGGGGCTGTGTTCATCCGGCGCGCGGCGGCCTGCGCGGGCGATGGGGATTTCCCCTCTTCCGCGCGGGCGCCGCCGGTGAGATTTTCCACGCCCGTCCGCCTGAGACGCACGCCCGAACCCGCATCCGATGGCACTGAAGAACGAGCTCGTCGCGCAGGGCAACTGGCTGTTCCGGCACCGCAGCTGGCTTCCGCTGGTTCCGCTGGCGCTGGTGCTGGCGCTGCTTCCGTGGGCGCCGGACCCGCGCGTGCACCCGCCGCACGCGTGGTGGGAGGCGTTCTGCGTGGGGCTGTCGATGACGGGCGTGCTGGTGCGCGCGCACACCATCGGCACCAAGCCGCGCGGCACCTCGGGGCGCAACCGGCGGGCGCAGGTGGCCGCGCGGCTGAACACCACGGGGATGTACTCCATCGTGCGCCACCCGCTGTACCTGGGGAACGCGCTGATGTGGGCCGGCGTGGCGCTGTATCCGCGCATGTGGACGGCGGCGATCCTGGCGGCCGCGTTCTTCTGGATCTACTACGAGCGCATCATGTTCGCCGAGGAGGACTTCCTGCGCCGCCAGCACGGCGCCGCGTGGAAGGAGTGGGCGGCCGCCACCCCGGCGTTCATCCCCGAGTTCTCGCAGTGGACGCGGCCGGACCTGCCCTTCTCGCTCCGCGCCGTGCTGGCGGCCGAGTACCCCGGCTTCCTGGGGCTGGCCGCGTCGTTCATGGCCATCCGCACCGCGTCGGACGTGTACTTCCTGCACCGCGTCCAGGCGCACCCGTTCTGGCTGGCGCTGTTCGGCACCGGCGTGGCCGCGTACGTGGTGCTGCGCACGCTGCGCAAGCACACGCGCGTGCTGAAGGTGGCCGGGCGGTGACGCCGCCCGCCCGCGCGATCCGCCGCCGCGGCCTGCACCGCGCCGTGTTCGCGCTGGCCGGCGTCTACAACCTGGCGTGGGGCGCGTACGCCGCGGCCGACCCGCAGTGGCTGTTCCGCTTCGCGGCGATGGAGCCGCTGAACCACGCCGCCATCTTCGCCTGCCTGGGAATGGTGGTGGGCGTCTACGGCTTCCTCTACCTCGAGGTCGCCCGCGTTCCCGAGCGCGGTTTCGCCATCGCCGCGGTGGGGCTGCTGGGGAAGGTGCTGGGGCCCATCGGGCTCGCGCGCCTGATCGCCACCGGCCAGTGGCCGCCGGCGACCTTCGTCCTCTGCCTGACCAACGACTTCGTCTGGTGGATCCCGTTCGCGCTGTACCTGCGCGACGCGTGGCCGTTCTTTCGCGCGGACATCGCCGGCGAACCGCGCGCCGCGGCCTCGGCGGCGTGAGATCGTGGCGTAAATTGTACAATGTGACGAAAAGCTGGCGCCGGGCGTCCATTCGGGTGTAATTTCCACGCGCCTTCCGGCTCTGGCCCCCTCTCCCGCCGCACCCGCTCTCCCTCCATGCAGTTCTCGCCTCCGGCCGCCCGACGGCCGGTGCTTTCCGCCGTGAACGGGCTGCGGTTCGTGGCCGCCGCGCACGTGATGCTGGAGCACTCGCTCCGCGCACGGCTGCTCCCGGCGCCGCTGCGCGCCGCCATCGGCGCGGGGTACACCAGCGCCACGCTGCTGCTGGTGCTTTCGGGCTTCATCCTGGTGTGGGTCTACAGCGGCCCGGACGGGTCGATGACCGTCTCGCGGCGGGAGTTCTGGACCGCGCGCTTCTCGCGCATCTACCCGCTGATGATCGTGTCGCAGCTGGTCGTGCTGCCGCTCTGGCTGCGGTCGCACGACTGGGGCGAGACGTGGGTGCCGCTGGCCGCGGGGCTCACCGGGCAGCAGGCGTGGCTCCCGAACCTGGCCCACGTGCTGAACACGCCCGCGTGGACGGTGTCGCTGCTGGTGCTGGCGTACGGTGCCTTCCCCTGGCTGCTGGAGCGCCTCCGCCGCATCCCCGCGCGGGCGCTGCCGTGGGCGATGGCGGCGGTGTGGGCGGTCTCCGTGGCGCCGTGCGTGGCGTGGCCGCACGCGAGCGGGGCGGCGTCGCGCTTCCTCTTCAGCTTCCCGCTGATGCGCCTTCCCGAGTTCCTGTTCGGGATGCTGCTGGCGAAGTGGTTCCTGTCGCGCCCCGCGCTGTCGGCGCGTGCTTCCACCCGGGCGACCGCGGGGGCGCTGGGGATGTGGGCGGCGGTGCTGGCGGTGATCGGCCTGGTGCCGCGCCCGGTGATGCACAACGGGCTGCTGGCGCCGGTGTTCGCGCTGCTGCTGGTCGGGCTGGCCAGCGGAGGCGGCGCGCTGGGGCGGGTGCTCTCGCGGCCGTGGCTGCAGCGGCTGGGGCACGCGGGGATCGCCATCTTCCTCCTGCACCTGCCGGTGATCGCGTGGATCGAGGCGATGGGGTGGTATCCCGGTGCCACGACGGCCGCGAGCGCGGCGGTGTACGCGGCGTATCTCGCGGGGATGCTGGTGCTCGCGGTGGCGGCGACGGAGCGGTTCGTGACGCCGGTCTCGGCCTGGATGCGCCGCCGCTTCGCCGCGCCGCGCCCGGTGGCGGTGGTGCTCGCCCCGCCCGCGCTGGCGATCCCGGTCGCCGCGCCGACGTACTGATCCCGAATCCGCACGGTGAGTGCGTTCCGGGCTGAGTCGTCCCCGGAGTGCGCGCGTCCAGGAGGATGAGAGATCGGTCGTGAGCGCCGGAACCGGTTTCCGAGCCGAACAGCCTCGCGCAGTTTGCGAGGCTTCCCGTGGATGTTGCTGCGGCTTCAGCCGCCGGCGAGGGGGACTGGCGTGTTCGAGCGGGGCGCGCTGGCGCTGAGAAGCGGGGGATGGAAGATGGTGCAGAACAGCCACTGCTCGTATTGCGGGGCCCGGTTCGCGGACGATGCTCCGTGGCCGCGGCGCTGCGCGTCGTGCGGCAGCGTTGCGTATCTGAACCCGGCTCCCGTCGCCGTGCTGCTGCAGCCGGTGGAGGGGGGACTGCTCGCCATCCGCCGCGCGATTCCGCCGGTCGGCCGGCTCGCGCTCCCCGGCGGCTACGTGGACGTCGGCGAGAGCTGGCAGGCGGCGGCCGCGCGCGAGCTGCGCGAGGAGACGGGCATCGGCATCGACCCGGCGGGGATCCGCGAGGTGCGCGTACTCTCCGCGCCGGACGGCACGCTGCTGGTGTTCGGCCTGGCGCCGCCGCTGTGCGCGGACGCGCTGCCGCCGTTCACGCCGTCGCCCGAGACGTCGGAGCGGGTCGTGCTCGGCGGGCCATCGGAGGAGATGGCGTTCCCCCTGCATGCGCAGGTCGTGCGCGAATACTTCGCGGGGTGGCTGCGGCCGCCGTGCTGACCGCCGACCTCATCTCCCCGTCATCCCGATGACTCTGGTTTCTCGCCACCTGATGCGCGTCTCCACGGCGCTGGTGCTCGCGACGCTTCCGCTCACGGACGCGGCGGCGCAGACCCGCGCGCCGGCCGCCGCGCCGCGGGCGATTCCGTACCGGATGGTGCGCAGCCCGGTGAGCGGGGCGGTGCTGCCGCGCATCACTCTGGCGACGCGGCAGGCGCGCGCGGTGAACACGCGGCTCGACACGCTCGCGGCCGGCCTGCGGTGCGACCCGGTGCGCGGCCGCCGCGCGCAGCCTTACGAGGTGCGCTCGCGGGTGACCTACGCCGCGGACGACGTGTTCAGCGTCTTCATCCTCGCGTCGTGGTTCTGCGGCGGCCCGTATCCGACCGACGACGCGAACCTCTCCGCCACGTACGACCTGCGGACGGGGAGGGAGGTGCCCTTCCACGCGCTGTTCGCGAACTACGGCCGCGACGGGATGGAGATCGTGCGCACGATCTTCCCGCGGCAGGTCGCGCGCGCCCGCCGCCCAGCGCCCGACAATCCGAACGAGCGCAACCAGTGCGACGGCATCATCCCGGCCGAGGAACTTCCGGACCAGGTGGAGGTCTACAGCCTGTCGCCGCAGGGGCTCACGGCGGAGATCGTGTTCGCGCACGCCGTCGCGGTGTGCGGCGAGCGCGTAACCATCCCCTACGCGCGCCTGCGCCGTTTCGCCGCGCCGGGCAGCATCCTGGCGCGCGTGGCGGACGCGCAGCGGCGTTTGGGGAATCGCGCGGGAGTTCGATCCCCCGCCGACCGTTCTTCCGACTTGGAGAACGGTGGATCGGCATCTACGGCGTTACATCCCTATCGAGACATTAGAATCACTATACTTGCGGGCGGTGGCGGCTCCGGGTAGTGTGAGGCATCACCCGGCTCTGCTCGTTCGATCCCGAACCGTTCCGTGTCCGTCCTTCGCACGGGCCGTGGCGCTACGGTCCGTCCCAAACTCCGGACCGAGCGGAATTCCCCGATCCAGGCCATCCCGAAGTCCGCGCCTCCCGCGCGGCTGTCCCGCGCATCGGCGGACCACTCTTCTCTTCCCCCGACCCACTGCTCCATGCACGCATCGCGAACGCCGCCACCGGGCGGCACACCCACGCGCGCGCCGTTTTCCGGCGCGCGCCGGCTGGCGGCGCTGGCCGCCCTGCTCGCGGCGGCCGCCTGCGCCGACGCGACCACCGCCGTGGCCCCCTCGCCCGCGCCCTTCCGCGCCGCCGCGAGCGGCGAAACCGTCGTAGGCACCTGGAACATCCCCATCGAACCCACCAGCAACGACGACGACCTGGACTGGACCAACACGGGGATCGTGACCCCCCACGCCGGGAAGTACCGGCTGCTGATCACCGGCGTGGTGAGCGTGACGCTCAACCCGCAGCTCAAGGAAATGTGCCCCGACGCGGTCGCGAACCTCACCGTTCTGGGCGACTGGGGCCCGGCGGGCGTGTACCCGGGGGGCAACACGCTGCGAGTGCGAACCTCCAGGGGAGTGGGCACCCCCGAGTTCCCGTGGACGAAGCTGGACGCGACCAGCATCGAGTCGCAGGTGGACCTGCCCGCGGGAACGGCCGTATGGGTGCGACGCGACATCATCACCGGCGTCAGCACCTGCTACGGCGGCCCGTGGATCGGGCACTACCTGCTCACCAGCTCGCAGGTGATCACGGTCACCGAGATGGCGACGCAGCCGGACGAGTCGCTGGTGTGCAAGGGCGCGGACGGCTCCGCGGCGGTCGAGCGCGGCACCCCCGTGCGCTGCGTATTCCACTCAACCAGGCGGTCGTACACGGTGCTGGCCCAGCGCGCCACGGGAAAGGGCTTCACAGTGGCCGAGACTCCCAACGCCAGCCGCGCCGCCGGAGCCGACTGGGTGTGGGAAGGCAACGCCGTGGCCAGCACGCACGTGGAGATGCGGGTTTCGCTGGAGGGCGAGCAGAAGACCTTCGCGGCGGACTTCACGGCCAAGCCGCGCGACTGGCCCAAGCTGACGGTGGGAACGCCCACGGTCACCGAGGGGATGCGCGGCGGGATGCAGCCCTATCCGCCCTCCGACGGGCGCGGCGAGCTGGGGAACGCGCTGCCGGAGATGGATCCGGCGAAGATCGCGGCGGTGCGCCTGTCGCGGCCCACCGCTGGCCCGAACACGGGCCTGATGTACATGCTGGACCCGTGGCCCGTGATCGACTTCAGCATCTACCTGCACCCGGCGATCTTCGACCACCCGGAGCGCCCGAGCGACCCGTCGCAGGTATGGCACGCGGACCAGAACGGGCGGGGAAGCGGCACCTGCACGCAGGCGATGTTCACGACGCTGGAAGCCCAGGTGCGCCGCCACGAGGGCGCCACGCAGGCGCCCGACTCGCACTGGGGCGTCGCGCAGCGGTTCTTCCAGGGGAGCAACGTGGAGCAGGAACTGGAACAGACCTACGCGCAGACCACCAACCCCGACCTGGTGCTGCAGGACGCGTACGACAGGCTGGGACGAATGCTGAGGAAGCAGCTCGACCCGCTGCAGGAAGCGTTCGACAAGACGGACACGCCCCTCCTGATCGCCTCGCTGGGGTGCAAACTGGACCACAACCGGAGCGACCCGTGAGCACTCCCGGAACGTTCTTCTCACGCGCCGCGGCGGCCGCGGCCGCCATCCTCCTGCTGCCGGCTGCCGGGCTGCGCGCGCAGGGGTGGGTCGATCCCCCCACCTCCGAGCAGTGCCAGGCGTGGACGTCCGACCTCGCCGCCGGCGGGCAGGCCGCGATGGACGCGGTGGCCTACGGCAACCTCGCCGGGTGCACCGCGGCGGCGCCGGGCGCGCTGTCCGGCGCCATCCGTGCGGCGCGTGCGTCGCGCGACACGGCATACCTGGGCGCCCTGGCCGCCGTGGCGGGCCAGGTGCGCGACCCCGGCGTGTTCGGCGCCGCGCTGGAGGTGACCGGCGACGGCCGCGCGTCCGACGAGTCGCGGGTGATGGGGCTGCTGGTGATCGGCTCGTCGCTGGGGGCCAGCCAGTACCTGCCGGGGTACACCCGTCCCCAGCTCTTCACCCAGGCGCTCCCCGCCACCGGCGTATGCGGCTTCGCGGCGGGCGAGGGCGGGCCGGTGCTCGACAATGGCATCCCCGCCGACGCCGAGCGGCAGGCGGCGCGCGTCATCGACGGCATCCGCTACGGCGGCGGGGGGGCGGCGCTGCTGCAGAACCTGGCGCGCTGCGCCCGCTCGTCCGTGGACCCCGACATCCCGCCGCAGGTGGACGTCTCGGGCATTCGGGTGGACTACGTGTGCGGCAACGACTTCCGCGTGCAGAACCACACCGGCACGGAGCTCACGCTGCGGGTGACCACCACGGCGGCCGACGGGACCACCGCCGCCGAGGACCTGGTCTTCCCCGCCATCGGCGGGTGGACGCCGTTCACCACCGGGGCGACCGGGACGGTGCAGGTGAGCTACGACGGCCAGCCGGTGGCCACCGTGGCCAACGCCGGACGGCGCTGCGGCGGGCACTGACCACGCGGCGAGTTCCGGCGGTTCGGACACAGGAAGATGCCCCGGCGCGGATCCCGCGCCGGGGCATCTTCATCCAGCCACGATCGATCGGCGGTCAGTTCGCCGAGGCGCTGCGCTGCGGCGTTCCCGGCTGCTGACCCAGCAGGTACTGGCGGATGAACATGACGGTCGCGTAGAACTGGTAGTCCACGTTGGCCTTCTTGCGGAAGCCGTGGCCCTCGTCGCGGGCCATCAGGTACCACACCGGGCTGCCGTTCTGCTTCACCCGCGCCACCATCTGCTCGGCCTCGGTGTGCGGCACGCGCGGGTCGTTGCCGCCCTGCACCACGAACAGCGGCTTGGTGATGTTCCCCGCGTTGTTCAGCGGCGCCGTGCGCTCGAAGAACTGCGCCATCTCGGGCTGCCGCTCGTCGCCGTACTCGGCGCGGCGCAGGTCGCGCCGGTAGCTCTCGGTGTTCTTCAGGAAGGTGTTGAAGTTGCTGATCCCCACCACGTCCAGCGAGCAGGCGATGCGGTCGTTGTAGGTGGTGGCCACCGCCAGCGTCATGAACCCGCCGTAGCTCCCGCCCGTCACCATCACCCGGCTGGCGTCCAGGTCCGGCTGCCGCGCGATCCAGTCCAGCAGCGCGCCGATGTCCTTCACGCTGTCGTAGCGCCGCATCCCGTTGTCCAGCTTCACGAACGTCTTCCCGTACCCGGTGGACCCGCGGACGTTGGGGTAGATGATGGCCACGCCCAGCTCGTTCACGAAGTAGTTGCCGCGCCCCAGGAAGGTGGGCCGGCTCTGCCCCTCGGGGCCGCCGTGGATGTTGATGATCACCGGCCGCTTTCCCGTGAAGCGCGCGGGCGGCTTGTAGTAGAAGCCGGTGATCTCGCGCCCGTCGAAGCTGGGCCAGCGGATGAGCGCCGGCTCGGCCAGCTCGCTCGCCGCCAGCCCGCCCAGCTCGCTCTCGGTCCACCGGGTCACCACCCCCGTCGCCGTATTCAGCGAGTACACGTCCGACGTGGAGCGGGCGGACGAGACGGAGAAGCCCAGGTCGCGCGAGTTGTGGTGCCACTCCAGCCCGCCGATCACTCCCTGCGGCACGCCGGTGACCGGGCGCGCGCGCCGCGTGGCCATGCTGAACAGGTACAGCTTCGACACCCCCGCTTCGTTCGTCGTGAAGGCCACGGTCGAGCCGTCGGGCGACAGGCCGAAGCTCTCCACGTCCCAGCTGATGCCGGTGGTGAGCGGGGTCACGCGGTGGGTGGCCACGTCCATCAGCGCCAGCCGCTGGTACTCCGAGCCCTGGTCGGTGGTCAGCACGATGGAGCGCCCGTCGCGGGTGAACTCGCCGGGGTTCCAGGCCACGGTGTCGCGCGGGTCGGTGAGCGCCGTCTTCTGCCCGGTGGCCACGTCCAGCAGCCACAGGTTGCTCTGGTTCACGGAGATGTACTCGCCCAGCAGCAGCCGGCGCCCGTCGGGCGACCAGTCGCTCACGCCCCAGCCGCCGCCCTGCACCTGCAGCACCATGCGGTCGGACGCCTTGTTGGCCGGGTCCATGACGAAGATGTCGCGGTCGCCGCCGTTGCGGCGGGTGGAGCCGTAGGCGATGCGGGTGCCGTCGGGGCTCCACTGGATCCCGCCGTTCTGCGAGCGTCCGCCGGGTGTCAGCATCTCGCTGCGCCCGCTGGTGGGGTCGAAGCGGTAGATCTGCCCGAACTCGTTGCCGCCCACGTCCTTCGTGAACAGGAAGTAGCGCCCCGCGCGCGGCTCCCAGCTTCCGCCGCCCACCGGCTCGTCGAAGAAGGTGAGCTGCGTCCGCGCGCCCATCGGCGTCTTCACCAGGTGCAGCTGGTTGGTGTTGGCGAAGCGGGTGGAGATGAGCATCTCGCGGCGCAGCGGATGCCAGCTCGCGAGCCCGGCGCCGCGCGACTCGGTGTAGCGCCGCACCTCCTCGGCCAGCGAGGCGGGGATGGGCGGGATGCCGTCGGCCACCAGGTTGTCGTTGGGCGCGATCGTCGGCTGCTGCGGCGCTTGCGCGCGGGCGGCGGCGGGCGCCACCAGCGCCAGCGCCGCGGCCGCGGCCAGGGAACGGCGGAATCGCATGGGGATGGACTCTCCGAGCAGGCGGGTGTCGGGGCGGTGGGCAGCCGCCGCGCCGGGAGACGCGGATGCCGCCGGGATTGTATACGGAATACGGGAGATATAGAGCGGGGCGGGGGATGGCGGCAAGCGGGTCCGATCGCCGGACAGGGGAGGGCGAATGGAATTCGCGGCGACAACGGCCCGAAGTCCGCCTTTTGCGGACTCCCGTCCTTGCCATTCCCGCACCGCGCGGAGATCAGCGCAGCATCGGGTTCTCCCCATGCGGAAGAGCCCTCCCCCGTGGATCGGAGGAGGGCTTGTGAGCTGCCGGTGATCGAACCGTCATGCCGCCGCGCGGCGGGGCGAATCGGCCTCGAACACCGCCAAGATCTCGCGGATGGTGGTTTCGCCGCGGTCGCGGGCGTACCAGGTGCGGACGTCGCGGTAGATGTCGCCCACGGGGCGGAGCTCCGCCTTCTTCTCGCGCAGCACGAAGTCCTGCAGCTCGCTCGGTCGCGGCCCCCACTGCCCGGCGACGGACCAGTCCGGCCGCAGCACGACGGCGAGGGGGATCGAGCGCGAGCCGCTGGTCAGGTGCCGGTCCATCAGCTCGGGATGCTCGTCGCGCTTCACCACGCGCATCTCCACGTTCGGCAGCGTCTCCGCCAGCCTGGCGATCACGGGAACGGTGTTGGATGCGTCGCCGCACCAGTCTTCGCTGATCACCAGCACCTTCCACTCGCCGGCGGGCGCGGCGGCCGTGGCCCACTCCGGCACCCGCGAGCGGGTCCAGACGCCGTGCCAGAGGTCGCGGTGCTCCTTCACCTCGTTGCCGAGGTAGTCATCCCAGGTGAACCCCAGGTCCCAGTATTTCCGGTAGTCGAAGTCGCCCATTTCAGCCCATCCTTGCTCTGAACGGCGCGCCACCCCCACCCGCGCCGGTGAACCGTCATCGCGATACAGAACCCATGCCTCCAATCTAGAAACCCCGTCAAGGGCGACACTGTAATTGTTTGCATCTGCACAGCTTGCGAGCGGTGACCGGCGGTGAGTCCCAACGGAAAACCATCCGCGCTCCAAGGCTGCATCCTGCCCGCCAAGCTGGCCCCGGCCTCTCCGCCCGCTCCGTGGGGGCGGGGAAACTCATCGCAGGAGAGTCTTCGGAGCGGCCGGGATGCCTCCGTGGGCCCTCGCATCACACGGAAGTCTGACGAGTTGTTAGCGGCGGGCGTAAATCTGACACTTTCGGCGGGCGAAAATCTGACAGTCGGCATCGCACTCGTGGCGGTCTGCGCGTGAGGTGAGCGCGCGGGCGGCCGATCCCACAGGTTGGCTCCTCCACCCCAAGCGGAGGAG
>NZ_DATIND010000018.1 GCF_035474595.1 Longimicrobium sp. | reverse complement strand
TCAGGTCGGACCCCCAACTCGCGTGCTACCTGTGCCGGCTTCTTCTCTCCGCTCGTCGCCAGCCGCACCGCCTCCACCTTGAACTCGCGCGTGTACTGCCTTCGCTTCTCAGCCATGGACCACCTCCTCGCCCGAACCTACGGGCTTATTGAGGTGTCCACCACCGTGGGGCAATCCCAAATCCTGAGGCCGACCGCACCGTCGTTGCCCTCGCAGGGGCGGTTGCAGGCCGAAGGATCCAGGGGCGAGGCCGCACGTGCGCTGCCGGATTGCACGATCGATCTCCGAATGCGGTATGAGTTGCGATCGGCTACGGCTGCGCGTCGAGCATCGGCTGGCCGGTGTCCGTGCTGAACGGCGCGGAGTTGTGCTCGTGCGTGATCATCCACCGCCCGCCGATGCGGCGCCAGCCGGTGGTCACGCGCACCCACATGTCCAGCGCGCCCGCGGTCACGGTGCCGCTGTAGCGGTTCAGCGAGTGCGAGAACGCCACGTCGCCGCCCGCGACGATCGCCAGGTCGCGCATCTCGAACCCGATCGGCCCCGAGAACGACGAGAACCACTCCGCCGCTCGCTGACGCGTCGCCTGGGCGCCGGCAAGCTGCAGCGCGTTCACCACGTCGAAGGTCAGCACGTCGTCCGCGACGTTGGTCATCGCCGCGTCCACGTCTTTGGCGCGCACGGCGGCCACGCGGCGCTCGATCGCCGCGCGGATCCCGGATTCGGCGGACGCGCCGGCTGCATCGGTCATCGATTCTCCTTTATCGGGAGAGAGTGGCATCCACGCGCCGGTCCGGGGCGCGGATAGGGCTTCGTAGTATGAGATTCGCCCGCCCACAGTCAAGCCGTGATCCCGATCTCCATCCCCAAACGATGCATCGGCGACCACACCGTCGCTGCCTCGCGAGAAGTCCGCGAAGGCGGACTGCGTGCCGTTGTAGCCGCGAGTTCACTCGCATTTTCGCGAATCTCATCACTCACTACGTCTGCTCTTCGCCGGTGATGCTCTCTTCAAGACCGTTGACAGGACAACGGTGGTGAGCTTATATAACCATCAGGTTACTTAACCAAATGGTTATATGCAGCAATCGACCGACCCACTGAGCGTCACCCTCTCCGCGCTGGCGGACCCCACGCGCCGGGCGATCCTGGCGCGGCTGGCGTCGGGCGAGGCGTCGGTGAAGGAGCTGGCGGAGCCGTTCGCGATGAGCGGCCCGGCCATCTCCAAGCACCTGAAGGTCCTGGAGCGCGCCGGCCTGATCACCCGCGGCCGCAACGCGCAGTGGCGTCCGTGCCGCCTGGAGGCCGGGCCGCTGCGCGACGTGGCCGACCTGGTGGAGCGCTACCGCCGGTTCTGGGACGAGAGCTTCGACCGGCTGGACGCGTATCTGGCCGATGTGCAGCGGAAGCAGAAGGAGAGCGAAGGCTGATCACCCGATGCCGCCGCAGCGAGGCGGCGTCATTCCTCATGGACCCCGAATCGCGAGACGAAAGATGACGACGGAAAGCACGGCAACCGGCACGGCGGCCGCCCCCAGCGACACGGCGGACCGCGAGGTCGTCACGACGCGCGTGTTCGACGCGCCGCGCGAGCTGGTGTTCGACGCGTTCACCGACTCCGCGCACGTCAGCGGGTGGTGGGGCCCGCGCGGCTTCACCACGACCACGCACGAGATGGACGTGCGGCCGGGCGGCGTCTGGCGCCACATCATGCACGGCCCGGACGGCACCGACTATCCCAACTACATCGTCTATCGCGAGGTCGTGCGCCCCGAGCGCCTGTCGTGGGCGCACGGCACCGCCCCGGGCGAGCCCGCCAGCTTCGACGCGACCGTGACCTTCGAGGACGAGGGCGGCCGCACGCGCGTGACCCTGCGCTCAGTATTCCCGACCGCCGCCGCGCGCGACTACGTGGTCCGCGAGCACGGTGCCATCGAAGGCGCCCGGGACACGCTGGAGCGCCTGGCCGAGCACCTGGCCTCGCCGGGTTGAGCGAGGGTCGGCCGGGTCCCCGCCGGGGAGGACCCGGCGATCCCGGACGGCGCAAAGAACTTCGGCAACGCCGCGGGATTGCATCCTCCCCACACTCCGCGTTCTTTTGGTGACGCGACGATTTCCCGGAGTGCCCACCCACAACCTGGAGACCGCATGCCGATCTTCGAACCCGCGCGCGAGCCGTGGCCCGGCCGGGCGCTGGCCGTCTACCGCATCGCCGGCGGGCTGCTGTTCATCACCTTCGGCACCATGAAGCTGTTCGGCTGGCCGCCCGCTGCGCCGCCCGGCGTGGTCCCGGTCCCGTGGATGTCGCAGATGGGGATCGGGGGGATGATGGAGATCGTCGGCGGGGCGATGATCGCGCTCGGCCTGCTCACGCGCCCCGTGGCGTTCGTCCTGGCCGGCGAGATGGCGGTGGCGTACTTCCAGTTCCACTTCCCGATGGGCTTCTTCCCGGAAACGAACAACGGCATCGGCGCCGTGCTGTACTGCTTTTTCTTCCTCTACCTGGTGTTCGCCGGGCCGGGGGACTGGAGTCTCGACGCGGAGATCGCCCGCTCGCGCCGCCGCACCGCCGACGGCGAGCACCCCGCCGCCCGCCGCGCCGCGATGGGGTGATGCGGTAGAGGCGGTTTCGAGTACGTCGGGCCGCGGGCCGGATCGAGCGTTTCGATCCGGCCCGCAATGCATCGCCGGTTTTCGGCGGTGGGTCGCGGGCAATACCGGCGTCCGGGTGGGAAAACGCGTGGCGGTGCCCGTCAATGGTTTCCGGCGGGAGAGCACACCGGGTTGGAACTGTGGATTCCGAGGCATTGTCCCCTCTGGCGCGAAATCCGGAGGCGCCATATGTTTCGGTCGGACGGCCGCTCCGGTTCCGGGAGGCCGTCTCCCGCAGGATCCCTCCGTATGCAGCGACTCCCGCCGTGTCCCACGGGCGAAGTGCCCTCAGGTTCGCGCGCTGCCGCCCCGCAATGAGACTCGTCCCACCCGAGGTGAATACGTTTATCCAATGATCATGTTATCCCCTGCCCGGGCGAGCACCAGCACGTCCACCGACGGCGCTACGCTCGATTTCCGGTGGATCGAGGACGACGGCCTGCTGCGCGACGAAGGCGTGCTCTTCGGGCTCGCCCGCGACGAGGGCGGGCTGAAGGCGAAAGAGGAGTGCATCCGCGCCTACTACCTCTTCTGCCGCGCCGAGACCGCCCGTGTCCGCGCGGGGCTGGAGGCGGAGCTGGCCCGGTGCGAGTCGCGCGAAGCCGCTCTCCCGCGGCCGCCGGCCAGCGTGGAACCAGCGTTCCCCGGCGACGGTGCTCCCGCCGCGCTCGCGGTGCGCTACGGGCTCGGTATCCTTGCGTCCGCCGCGGCGTGCGTGGGCACGGGCGCGCTCGTGTACGACCAGCTGCGCAGCGCCTTCGGGCCTGCCGCGCTCGTCACGCTGGGCGTGGTGGCGGCCGGGTTCTTCACCGCGTTCCTTCCCGTGTCGCTGCTCTTCGTGGCCGACGGTGCCGAGCGGCCGGGGCGGGTGGAGCTCTGGAAGATCCGCCTGGCCGAGTTCGGGGTGCCGCTCGTGGCCGCGGTGTTCGTGGCGGTGTGGGCGTGGGAGCGGTTGGGCGGCGTGCGGGCCGTTTCCACGGCCGCGCTGCTCTTCCTGGTGTTCGTGTTCGCAGGGCGGCAGCTGCTGAGCAGCGTCCCGCGCCTGGGCGAGGCGATCCGGACCATGCGGGCGCAGCGCGGCGCCCGGGCCGTGGACCTGCGCCACCAGGCGGAGGCGCGCACCGACGAGCTGCGGCGCGCCATCGCCTCGCTGCGCTCCGACGCGGAGTGGGACGCGATCCGCGACGCCAAGGTGGCGCTGTTCCGCAGCGAGTTCGGGCTCGCGGGCGGGTCCGGGCAGCATCCCGCGCGCTTTGTTTCCCCGTCCGCCGTGATCTCCTCCAACGGTTCCCGCTGATGCGCATCTCGATTCCCGGAATCTTCCGTCCCCGCCCGGAGCCTGCGCCCGAGGCCGCGCCCGCTCCGGCACCCGCGCAGCCGGCGCCGCGCGAGGTGGGGGAGACCACCGAGCGGTTCGGCGTTCCCGTCACCTACATGCGCAGCGACATTCCCGAGGTGGATTCGGCGTTTGGCTACGGACATCTCGACGGGCGCCGCGGCGTGCCGCCGGAGAACTTCCGCGAGTTCATCGCCCACACGGTGGAAGGCGAGGCGATCGAGCGGCTGCTGGCCGAGCTGGAGACTCGCGAGCGCGAGGCGCGCGAAAAGGCCGCGTCGCTGCGCAGCCAGCGCGCGGACCTTGCCGGCCGGACGGGCGAGCTGGCGGTGCTGCGCGAGCGAAGCGAACGGGCGGAGGCGGCGGCCGTCCGCGCGGATGCCGCGGTGCAGGAGGCCGCCGCGGCATCCGAGGGGCACTGGCAGTCGGGATCGAAGTCGCAGGCGGCGATCTTCCTGACCGCCGGGGCGCTGTTCATCTTCGGCGACGTGGTGATGTCGCAGAAGATCGTGGCCGACGCGCTGTCGCTCACCGGGTCGAAGATCTTCGGCCTGATCGACGAGTCGTGGGTGTTCGCCCTCGGCCTGGCCATGATCTCCATCGTCCTGAAGCCGGCGTACGACCGGCTGGTGGAGAAGCACTACTGGGAGGGGAAGGAGCGGAAGTTCGTCATCACCATCGGCGTGCTGGCGCTGCTTTCCGTGGTCACGCTCTGGGTGCTGGGCGCCTTCCGGTTCGAGGCCAACGGGATGCAGTCCGCCGTGCAGCTGGCGATGGCGAACCCGGACCCGGCGGCGCGTGGGCGGGAGCTGGCGACGATTCAGGCACAGATTAACGCCAGCGCGCTGGCCCGCTGGTCGTTCATCCTCTCGGGGATCCTGTTCGCAGCGGCCGGAGCGGCCAGCCTGGGGATCGGCCTGCGATACCTCCGTTTCCACCTCCACGTCCGCAAGCCGGCCGCCCGCCGGCTGAAGGAGCACGCGGCGGAGCGCGCGCAGGCGAAGGCCATGCGGGAAACCGCCGCCGCCGAGCTCGCGCGGCACGCCGCGGACCTCGAGCGCCTCCGTGCCACGCTGGCCGACGAGCCGCCCGCGACCGAGCTGGAGAACCGTGCCGAGTCCCTGGCCGTGGAGCGCCGCGCGCTGCTGGCCCGGCTGAGCAATGAGCGGCGGCTCCGTCTCCGCAGCCTGTACGACGACGGCTACGAGCTGGGAATCGCGGTGGCGGCGGACGAACGCGAAGCCACGGAGGGGGAGCGCCCTCGCCGCAAGCGGCCGCGTCCATTCGTCGCGCTTCGCCGTGCCCTGCGCGAGCAGGCGATCCCCCCTGCCACACTGAACTGAACCCGATGACGTTCTCGTTCCTCGGCGGAATGCTGGTCCGCCTCGCCCCGCTCGGCGTGGTATCTCTGCTCGCCGCCTGCCCGCCGCGGCAGGAATGCACTCCGCGGCAGAGGCTGGTCTTCTACGACCAGAGCGCCAGCAGCGTCGTCGACTCTCAGACGCAGGCGAGATTCGATTCCACCCTGGCGCAGCTTGCCGATTCGGTCGCAACGTGCAAGGGCAATGGGCTCCACGGCTTCCTCGTGCATGCCGCTACAACCGCAAAGTCGGAGCGGGTCGACGTCACCGATACACTCACCCGCGACACCGCGACCGGCACGACGATCCAGAAAGCGCAGAAAAAGACTCAGCTCGAGAGCAACGCGAACCTGTTGCGAAAGCAGGCACGCGACGCGATGCTCGGGTTGCGCACAGCCAGCGTGAAGCCGGCCTCTCGGGCGCACACCGACATGCTGGGTGTGCTGGCGGTCGCGAGCGACGAGCTCGCCCACACCGACTCCGGCGCGGTGGTCTACATCTTCGGCGATATGCGGGAAAGCATGCCTTCGCCGCGCCGCGATTTCGACGTTCATCCGCCGCAGTCCGGCGCCCAGGCCGAGCAGTGGGCGGATGCGGACACGGCGCTGTTCAGGGAACTGCACGTGGACAGGTCCCGGTTCCGCAACGCGGCGATCCGCGTGTTCATGGGCAATCTCGCCGACAAGCCGAACGCCGCAGCGGTGCGATCCTACTGGGAGCGCCTGTTCCGCAACGCCGGCTTTGACTCGACGAAGATCCAATACAACTGAAAGCGGGGACTGGATTTCAAGCTTTGATGCGGGCTGGCCGCCGCGGACACGTGCTCCGCGGCGGCCAGGTTGCTTCGTCAGTCCTCGCTCTTCTCGTCAGGTGAGGTCGCCCCGCTGACGGGGTGATCAGCGAATCTCCCCGAAAAGCACCGGACGCGGCGGGATAGCCTTCGCCAGCCGCTGCAGGAAGCTGGGCTTCTTCTCGTGGCGCACGCGGATCTCCTCGATGCGCGCCAGCACCTCCTCCGCACGGCCGTCGCGCGCGCCGAGATCGCGGAGGTCCACGAGGAGCGCCACGGCTTCGTCGTACCGCTTCGGCTGCTTGGTCGCGATCATCTCCTCCACCTTCGCCCACATCTCTCGTTCCATACCTGCGAGGCCGTCGAGGTAGCGCTCGCGCGCGGCGGCCATCTCCGCATCCTTCCGCGCCTTCTCGCGGGCGGCCCGCTCGGCGGCGGCGCGGCTGCGCTCTTCGGCGCGCCGTTCCGCGGCCTCGCGCAGCTCGCCGACGGTGCGCGGCGCGGAGGCCCCGGCCGGTGCGCCGAGCCGGGCCCGCATGCGAGCGGTGAGCTCGGCCGCGACCAGGCCGCCCTCCCCGCGCGCGACGCGGACGAGGAGATCCGTCTTCTCCGCCTCGCCGAGCGCGGCCACCCACGCGCGCACCTGCTCGCCATCGGGCTCGGCCCGCATCGCCGGGCTGAGTTCCGCCGCGGCGGCGATCCAGTCGTCGTCGATGCGCAGGAAGTCGGCGAACGCCTCCTGCGCCGCGGTGAGCTCGCCGAGCCCCGGCGGGACCGGCGGCTCCGTCTCGTGGTCCTCCGCTCCCTCGGTCAGCGCGTACAGCAGCCAGCCCAGGTACAGCGCGCGATGGTCTCCGCTCGCGATCTCCGCGCGCACCGGAAGGATCGAGGCCAGCACCCCGTCGTCTTCCCCCAGCCAGTCGGCACCTTCGTCCTCCGACGTGAAGGCGAGGATCACGTGATCGCCCCGGACCGATGACGAAGCGAGATCGCCGGGGCAGTAGAGCCCGGCGGTCTTCGCGTCCAGCACGCGCGACGGAAGGCGCAGCATCAGCTCATGCGTGCCCCAGTTGGCGAAGTACAGGAACGCGTCGAAGTACAGCTCCATCAGCTGGAACGCGTTGCCCTTGAAGCTGCCCCAGTTGTACTCGTTGACGAAACGGCCGGGGGTGATGGTGGCGCGCGACGAGATGCCGCGCAGCGTGCGCATCTCCTCACGGATGAGGGGGCGGTCGATCGCCTGGAACTCGTAGTACTGGTATTCGCTCAAGATTCGTGGCTCGCCGAGGGGGTCACTGCGTTCACCGGGGGAGATTCTACGACGTGGACGCGGCCTCCGCGAGGGGCACGGTGCGGCGACTGTTGCGTCTGCGTCGGTGGGGCGACACTTTGTCGCGATCTACCGCCTCGCTCCGTTCACTCCTACCCGCGGCCACCGACCTCGTATGACGCCGTCCTATCCACCCCCCGTCGACCGGCTGCTGGCGATGGGCCGGCCCGAGTTCCCGGGTGACTGGGCCGACTACCGGGAGATGGGGATCACCGGCGAGCACGTTCCGGAGCTGATCCGGATGCTGAGCGACCCTGAGCTCGCGGCTGCCGGCGAGGACTCGGCCGAGGTGTGGGCGCCCGTTTACGCCTGGCGCGCGCTGGGGCAGCTCGGCGCCGAGGCCGCCGTCGAGCCGCTGGTCCAGGTGCTGGAGAATGACGACGACGATTGGGCGCACGAAGAGCTGCCGGCAGTATTCGGGATGCTCGGCCCGGCCGCCGTCGAGCCGCTGCGCGTGGCGCTTGCCCGGCAATCGATCGGCTTCGATGTCATCACCGGGGCGACGACGGCCAACGGCCTGGCGGAGATCGCGAAGCGGCACCCGGAGACGCGCTCCGCGGTCGTCGACATCCTCGTCCGCCAGCTGCGTTGGTCCGGCCGGCAGCACCCCGCGCTGAACGCGTTCCTCGTCGGCGACCTGATCGAGCTGAAGGCGGTGGAAACGGCGCCCCTCATCGAGGAGATCTACGCCGCGGGCGAGGCCGACATCTCGGTCATGGGCGACTGGGAGGACGTGCAGCTGGAGCTCGGGCTGATCTCCGAGCGGGTCACGCCCCGGCCCCGGTACTGGACCTACACCCCGCACCTGCGCCCCTCGCCCGGCACCCCGAAGGCGGCGCACGGCGGCGCGATCCCGCGCGGCGACGTGGAGAAGCGCCGCCGCAAGGCCGAGAAGGCGGCGCGCCGGCGCAACCGCAAGCGGCGGTAGGCGCGGAGCGGGTTCAAGCCGATACCGCGGGTTGACGGCCCCCGCGGCATCCGTTTACAATTGTCGCGCAATCGGGAGTCGCGTCCCGGGAAACGCGGGTGCGGGGGAGGGAAGATCCTCCCGCGCCTGCCCGTCCGTCCCTCACCCGCGGGTGGGGGATGACGGCCCGGATGCGACTCCCGTTTTCGTGCCTCCAATCGGCGAACAGCCACACTCTACCCGTCACGGCGAGGTGCATCATGGACCAGAACGCGCACCGCTGAGCGCCGCCCTCCGGGGTGCCGCGCCGGCGGTGACCGACATCGTCACCACAACGGCAAACGACACCCGGGAGAAACCATGAGCACCACCGGACGCTATTTCGTGCGCGACCACAGATCCGGCCGCGTCTTCTGCGTAGAGCCCATCAACCGGCGCGACCAGAAGCTCGACGACCTGGGCTGGACCAACGGCGGCATCGACCCGGTCCGCGGCGGCGCCGTCGCCGAGGCGGACTCGGTCATCATGCCGGAGAACGGGTTCCGCAACATCACCGTCCTTCCGCCCGGCTCCAGCCCCGACGGCTACATCGAGATGCTGCTGAAGGCGCAGGATTCGGCAGGGCAGAGCTGACGAAAAGAAGGCGCCGCGGGAAGCATCCCCGCGGCGCCGCTTCGTGCCTTCCTGCGAAGATCAGGAAATGGATCGTGCGTTCAGAACGATCGAAGGAATCTCATACCGAATTGGGGATTGATCGTGCAATCCGGAAGCGCACGTGCGACCTCGCCTACAGATCCTTCGGCCTGCAATCGCTCGTGCAGGGGCAACGATGGTGTGGTCGGCCTCAGGATGACGTCTCTCTGTGCGTTTGTAATGCACAGATGATTGCCAGATCCGGTATCATCACACGGAGGGAAACGGAAAACGAAACGCAGTTCTCCGTTCCCTCCGTTCCCTCCGTGTGATTCCCTGCGGTTCGCCCGGCTGAGGAATGCACGGTCGATGGCCGACCCCGTATCTACTTCGCGACCGCCGACAGCGGCGCGTACGGGTTGGCGCCCGGGTTGTCGCACGCGAGCAGGGCCAGCCCCGTCCACGCCGACGAGGCCACGTGCAGGAAGTTGAAGTAGCTCCACCCCAGCCCCGGCCCGGTCTTCGCCTCGGCGGCGGGGGTGGCCACCACGCCATATCCGTCGCCGTTCCGGGCCTCGGTGATCTGGCGGGTGAGCGAGTCCAGGTAGCGCTGGGCCTCGCCGCGCATTCCCTCGTCGCCGCCGCGCAGCCAGAGCGCCATGGCGGCGCCGGCGGTGGCCTCGTTCTGCACCTCCTGGCCGTGCTCCGCGAACTTCGTCCCCGCGAAGCCCTCGCTGGTCGCGTCCATGTGGTTCAGCATGTAGATCAGGCTGAGCCGCTCGTTGTTCCCGGGGTCGATCCCCGCCAGCGCCGTCCAGCTCTGCGTGTCGGTGGGAATCACGCCGCTGTTCAGCTCCATCTTCTCCCCCGTTCCCGTCACGTAGCACACCACGTCGCGGCGCGGCGTCACCCGGCAGGCCAGCACCAGCTTCCGCGCGCTGGCCGACGCGTCGGCCCACGCCGGGTCGCCGGTGAGGTGGTGGAGGTTGGCGAAGAAGGAGAAGGCGTCCACGTTGTGCTCCACCGAGCGCCACGGGTACTTCGTCCCCCAGTGGTCCTCGCCGCCGCTGAAGCCGCCCCAGGCGTCCGCCACCCTGCAGTTCTCCAGCATCCACCCGCCGATCTTCTCCGCCGCGTGCAGGTAGCGGTAGCGGCCCGTGCGGTGCGCCATCCGCGTGAGCGCCAGCCCCGCCCAGCTCATGTTTCCCACGTCGCGGCGCCCGCCATCGTGCACGAACACCGACGTCGTGTTCCCCATTCCCCGGTCCAGCAGCTCGTCGGCGCGCGTGGCGGCCACGATGCGGCCGCCGCCCTTCGCGTCGTGGTTCTGGGCCACCACCAGCGCGTCGGCCAGGTCCGCGGCGCGCGCCATCTCTCCCCGCTCCTGGAAGTAGATGCAGGCCATCGCCGTGTCGTAGGTGTCGGCGCGGGTGTGCATCACCGCGTGCTCGCCCGCCAGCGCCTCGGGCGACAGGCGGTACGTCTGCGCGTAGCGCGGCCCGGCGATGGCGAACTGGTCCATCTGCTGCTCCAGGAACAGGTCCAGCCGGTCCAGCACCGAGCCCTTGGCCCGCGCCGGCCGCGCCCCGGCGATGGTGAGGGGAAAGGTGAGCACCCGGCGCTCGGCCTTTGCCTGCCCCTTCTTCTCCCGCTCCACGCCCGGCCAGTCCACCAGCTTCATGAACTCCCTGGTGTAGTTCAGCAGCTTGCGGTTCCAGAGGTCGGTGTACTCGCCGACGATCTTCGTGTCGTAGGCGGTCAGCGCCTTGTAGGTGGCCTGCTCGGTATCGGCGTAGCGCACGTCCACGCGGTCCATCCGCAGTCCGTCGGCGATCTTCTTGATCACCGGCAGCCCGTGCGGCCCGGGCTGCCAGCGGTTCTCGGCGAAGCGGTCGTAGACGGTGAAGTGCACGGACCTGGTCTGCGCGCCCTCGTTCACGTTCAGGTCCTCGATCACCAGCCGTCCCTTGCCCTCGGCCACCATGGCGCGGCGCCACGCCAGCGCGCGCTGGAACAGGCTGCCGGCCAGGTCGCTGTACATGATGGCGGTGTGGTTCAGCGCCGCCTGGTGCTCGTAGCGGTGCGGCTCCAGCGCCTTCTGCTCCATCAGCACGGCGATGTGCGCCAGCGACAGCGGGCGGAGGATGTCGGGGATGGCCAGCAGCTGCGCGTTGGGCAGCGCCACGCACTCGGCCACGGCGGCGTTCAGCTGCGTGACCATGAAGGCCAGGCGCAGCTTGCGCTCTTCGCGGTCGGTGATCCAGGCGAACTGCCGCAGCTCGTTGCCGAACGCGCGCAGCCGGGCGAACAGGTTGGCGGCGTTGTTGGCGCCCAGCGACGCCACCATCTCGTCCAGCCGGCTCCCCACCAGCCCCTGCACGCGCCCCTCCATCTCTGCCCAGATGTCCACGTCGGGCTTCGGGAAGAGCACGGTGTCGACCAGGTAGTTCACGAACCCGCCGGCCACCGGGATCTGTCCCGCGGCCATGCCGATGAGCTGGTGCAGCACGTCTTCGGCGTTGAGCTTGTCGAGTGCCAGTTCCATGCTGCGCTCCGTTGGCTGGGAGATGGGGAGACGGGAGATGCCGGGCGCTCACGCCCACCCGGCCGCACGGTGGGGCGCGGGGCGATGGCGAGGGCGGGAGGGAGATCCGGCCGGGGACGGCGGTCGCGCACGTGCGCGATCCGCTCGCGGTGAAGCCGTGGATGCGGATATAGAATCACGGGTTACGCGCGCGGACAATGCTTTCGGCGGCTCTTCGCGCGCCCCGCGAACCGACGGCGCGTTGCGAGCGCGCGCAGGGAATCACGGCGGTTCACTTCCCCGGATCGATCGGGATGTCGGTGGTGGTGGTGATGCTCGGGCGGGGGATGCGTAGCGGGCCGGACCGGAGATTCCGGCCCGGCCCGCGGCGTTCAGGGAAGCGTCAGGACGGCAGCGTCGGGCTCCTCGTGGAAGTCGCGCACGCGGATGTATCGATCGCGCAGGAGCTGGGCCGAAGCCTGCACGGAGCAGTTCCCAAGCCTGAGCCAGACGACCTTCGGCGGAAATCCGAGCCGCAGGCTCCGCTGCAGGAAATCGGAATCCTTCGTCACGACGGTGAACCCGTGCTCCGCGGGGTAGCCCCAGATGACGGTGTCCGTCGCGTCGGCCATCCCCAGGTCCCGAACGTGGGCGCAGCCCTCGTACACGTCCGCGAGAAGGCGCACGAGCTTCCACGAGAGGTTCTGGTCGAACAGGAGCTTCACAGGCCGGCCATGAGCCTGCGCTCGCGATCCGCCGCGAACGCCAGCGAGGCGCGGATGTCTTCCGGCTCAAGGTCCGGAAAGTCCTCGAGAATCTCCGCCTCCGTCATTCCCGAGGCGAGATACTCCAGCACGTCCTGAACCGTGATCCGGAGGCCGCGGATGCATGGCTTTCCGCTGCGCTTGTCCGGCTCGATCGTGATGCGGTCGCGGTAATCCATCTCGTTCCTCGCTGACAGGCGGCATGGACCGGTGGTGGTCCACGGTGGTCCATCGTGGTCCACTAATCTATGCCAATGACAATTTTGGTCACTACGGCCGTGTGCGCGGTACCGCCGCAGGAGCACTGCCCGCGAAATCCTTGCGAAACGGATGTCGCGCGCGCTCCGTGCACCTGTCCCCGCCGCCGCGTCACCCCGATCCGCTTGTGAGGAACCCATGCTGCTGATCATCGCCCTCGTTCTCGTGGCCGCCATCGCCGCGCTGCTCGCCTTCGCGGCGACGCGGCCCGACACCTTCCGGGTCGAGCGCTCCGCCACGATCTCCGCGCCGGCGGCGCGCATCTTCCCGCACCTGGACGACTTCCACCGCTGGAGCGCGTGGTCGCCCTGGGAAAAGATCGACCCGGCGCTGAAGCGCACCTGGTCGGGCGCCGAGCACGGACCGGGCGCGGTGTACGGGTGGGAGGGGAACAGCAAGGTGGGGCAGGGGAGGATGGAGATCGTGGAGAGCGACGCGCCGTCGCGGCTGCGCATCCAGCTCGACTTCCTGAAGCCGTTCGAGGCGCACCACACCGCCGTCTTCACGATGGTGCCCGAATCCGGCGGCACGCGGGTGACCTGGGCGATGCACGGCAACCACACCTTCGCCACCAAGGTGATGTGCCTGTTCATGCCGATGGACCGGATGGTCGGCCCGGACTTCGAGCGCGGGCTGGCCAACCTGAAGTCGGTCGCCGAGTCCGAGCCCGCCCCGCAGCCGGCGTGACGCGCCGCTCCACGGGATCGGCGGCGCTCCGGGCCGGTTGCCCCCATCGGGCGTGACGTTGCGGTGGTGCGGAGGGCGGGCTACGATGCGCCGGTCCCGCTCGACCGCAACCGCTCGCCCGCCGCGCCCCGATGCCACGCTCTCCGTCCCTCGCGCTCCTGGCCGCCTCCGCGCTGGCGCTTCCGCTGCACGCCCAGGTGCCGGCCGACACCGCTCCTGTGAGCTGCTCGAGCTGCGCGGAATGGAACCAGCCGCAGCGGCCGTTCCGCGTCTTCGGCAACACCTGGTACGTCGGCACGCACGGGCTCGGCGCCATCCTGGTGACCTCGCCGCGCGGCCACGTGCTGATCGACGCCGCGCTCCCGCAGTCGGCCCCGCTGGTGATGGCGAACGTGCGCGCGCTCGGCTTCCGCGTGGAGGACATCCGGCTGATCCTGAACTCGCACGTGCACTTCGACCATGCGGGCGGGCTCGCGGCCGTGCAGCGCGTTTCCGGCGCGCGGGTGGCGGCGAGTGCGTCCAGCGCGCGCGTGCTGGAGCGCGGCGCGTCCGGGCCCGACGACCCGCAGTACGGCTCGCTTCCGGGCTTCCCCGCGGTCCGCGGCCCCGTGCAGGTCGTCGCCGACGGCGAGACGGTGCGCGTGGGCGATTTGGCGCTGACCGCGCACGCCACGCCGGGGCACACGCCGGGCGGCACCACGTGGAGCTGGCGGTCGTGCGAGGGCGAGCGCTGCCTGGACCTGGTCTACGCCGACAGCGAGACGCCCATCTCGGCCGACGGCTTCTACTTCACCCGCAACACCACGTATCCCGGCATCGTGGCCGACTTCGAGCGCGGCCAAGCGGTGCTGGAGCGCCTCTCCTGCGACGTGCTGCTGACCCCGCACCCGGGCGCCTCGTCGCTGTTCGAGCGCCTCGCCGCCCGCGACGCCGGTGCCCCGGACGCCTTCGTGGACCGCGCCGCCTGCGCCCGCTACGCCGCCACCGCCCGCGAGGCGCTTGCCCGCCGCCTGGCCGAGGAGCGCGCGAAGCTGGGGGGGTGACGCGCGGCGTCTTTCCCGTGGGTGGTGAACGGCACTCACAACGTCTTGCTCTGAGCCCAATGCGCACGCAGCAATGGCGGGCATACAAGGCGGCCGCGAGGCAAAGCCCGCGCGGCCACCGTTCTCGTCTACGGAACCGGGATTGGAAAGCTGGTGCGGTTCAGGTAGTTCGGTCCCGGCTGTCGTGTTCTCATCACCTGGCGTACGCGCATACTTGGTACCGGAAGCATTGCTGATTTCTTGGACGTAGACGAGAGGAAGCATGTCGAAATTAACCCAGATCGAAAACGCGCTTCTTACTCTCGAAGGCGGGCGCTTCCACCAATTGTGCGATGCGTACCTCCACTGCCGTGGCTACGAAGGTATCAATTCGCTAGGTCGTGTGTTGGGTTCCGACAAAGTGGCGAAAGGGACGCCAGATACTTGGATAGCTCAGCCGAACGGGCGTTTCATCTTTGCAGAGTACACAACGCAAGTTTCAAATGTGGAGAGAAAACTCAGGTCGGATTTCGCCAAGTGTATTGATGAGGCGAAGACAGGCGTTCCAATTGGCAAAATACAAGAAGTTATCTTTTGCTATACGGGTAGATTGGCGCCCGCTGAGGCGAGTGCGCTACTGGAGGAGGCAGTCGCTCATAACGTTCTTCTCACCTTAATTGGTATCGGACCGCTGGCATACGCTCTGTATCTACAATACCCAGGACTCGCGTTGGAGTACCTTGGAGTCGAGGTTGATACTGGCCAGATCATACCTCCTAGCGCGTTTGTTGCCAGCTACGGAAGGAACGCGCTGACCACGCCGCTGGATACCGTTTTTCATGGGCGTGAGTCCGAGATTGCAGACTTTCTCGAGAAAATAGGATCAAACAATGTAATCCTGATCGCCGGAAAATCTGGTGTCGGGAAGACTCGTTTTGCACTGGAAGCTATTCAACAGTTTTGTGAGAGAAATCCCAAGTGGCGTGCTTGCTGCATTCTGAATCGTGGGCGTGATCTCTTCAACGACCTTCGCATTCACTTCCCCGTAGGAAAAAAGTTCCTTGTTCTTGTCGATGACGCGAACCGACTTACAAACTTCAACCACGTTCTTCAACTTCTTCACGAACCTCTCCGGGCCAACAGCTTTAAGGTGGTTGCTACAGTTCGCGACTATGCACTTAGTAGCGTTAACGAATTAACGCGCGTATACCGAGGAGTGACAGAACTGGAGGTCGATCCGCTATCAGACAACGAAATAGAGTTCATCGTTCGCGAACATTTTACGATTACAAACTCCTACTTCCTCAACAGAATCGTGGAAGTAGCGAGGGGAAACCCTCGGTTGGCTCTGATGGCTGCTCAGGTCGCCGCGCGGGAGAAGAACATCGAGAGCCTTGCTGATGTCACAACTCTATATGAGGAATACTATGCGACTGTACGGCAGGATCTCATTGCGCTAAATGATCCGTTAATTCTACGTGTCGCTGCTGTTATCGCGGTGTTTCGTACAATTGACAAGGAAAATAGCGAGCAGATGGGCCTAATTGAAGATACGTTTGGAATCCGTTCAAATGTATTCTGGGAGGCGGCGAGAGAAATGCACAAATTAGAACTGGTTGACATGTATGAATCAGAAGTCATCAAGATTTCTGACCAGGTACTTGCAACATATCTGTTCTATCTGGGTTTCTTCAAAGGAACGGGAGTTTTTGATGTAAATGTTCTATTTGAGGCGTTCTTTCCCCGGCTTCGCCGCCGTCTTCTGGATGCAATTTATGCCGCTTCAACAGTATTCGATGGTGAGCTGATTCGGGCGAGACTTCGGAACCCGGTCGAGAAAACCATCAGTCGCGCCCGTGCTATAAACGACGAGCGAGCTTTCTTACTGGCGGTGGATACATTTTGGTTTGTAGTCCCGACGGACGCACTTCTCGCCGTTCAGGAGCGCGTAGAGTCGATGTTAACAGAACCGCGAGATCAGCCCTTGAACTTCGATTATAAGAGAACATCCCCATCAGTGGCTGAAGGTTCTGTCCTTCACATTCTTGGTAAGTTCAGGTACAGTGGTGATTTACTTCGACCCGCCCTTCAGATGTTGCTGGATTACGCGGTGAAGCATCCCAGCGACTTGCCCCACATAACAGGCTACTTGGTCCAGCGATATGGGTTCAGGCATGTCTCGCATTGGGAGGGTTTTGAGGTCGAGTCCACCGTTGTCGATGTCCTGATTGATACAATTGCGAGTTCACGGGACGATCTAGTAATCCGGGTTTTTTTCGCGGTCGCGAAGGAGTTCCTGAAAACTCACTTCAGCTCGACTGAGACCACACGTGACGATTCTTTGGCGGTTTGGCGTTTTAACTTGGCTGATGCGCCCGATGTGGTTGTTCTCCGCCGTAAAATTTGGAGCGAACTCTTTCGTCTCGCAGATACAGAATATTTCCCGGACGTACTCGGCGTCTTACACTCATACGCAACCTCCACGGCGGATATCACCGTAAGGAACATTGTAGAAGCTGACGCGAATTTGCTTTTACCGTTCATCTCGTCGCGGCTTCAACCAGCCGATTTTGATCACTGTGTTTTTGTCCAAGACTACTTAGATCTCCTTCGACTTCGTAGGGTGTCATATCCTCGAGGGCTTCGTAGCCGATTTAAGAACGATCTATTCAAATTAGCTCAGCTCCTCAATCCGTCGTGGGAAATGCGTGCGAAGGTTGGTATCTCAGCGTACAGCACGTGGCACTATTCGAGGGTTCATAGATTTTTCCGAAGGTACTCTGCCGCGGATTATACCTCCTTCTTTGTCAACGTAGGAGTTTTGCTACAGAAGGTCACAACCGATCACGCACGCGGACAACTCGAAATCGGCGTCGAATCCGTTCTCAGGGAGCTTGCCGAGCGTGATTCGCAGCTCTACCTCTCCGTGATAGGTGAGTATGTGGCAATGGGAAACTCACTCAATTTACGGGGTTATTCCGTGCCGGCGACACTAATCGCCACAGCAGGGGAGGCTGCCGCCTACTCCACCCTAACTGAGCATGAGTATAATCTCCGTCGTCAGTGGGTGTTCCAGTACTATGTTGCCCTTCCCGCGCATTTGGCATCGCGGGCTCATGTGGAAGGTCTCTGCTCTTTGCATAGGGTAGGCGAGATTCATGATTTTCCGTACGATCTAAGATACCTCTTCAAGTATGCTGCTGTCGATCCAGATGTGTTCCGACGCGTGGTGTCGATCGTACTCGAACGTGCCGAAAATGGTGATCACGTAACTGGGTTTTTTGAGTCGCTATTTAGTCTTGGTCGGGAGTCCGATATAGATCTCTTGCAACTGTTCAACGCGGATCCGGACTTGCTTACACGAGCGTATCTCTGGATGCAGATCGGTGGACAGTATTCCGACCATGATGGATCAGCATTCAATTTGTTGCTGACTCACGATCCTGATTTCGGTACGAAATATGTAGATTGGGTTTTTGAGCACCATTCCGGGCGCGACAAATGGGATGCCCCAGACCCCGGCCGCGATCACCGGAACTACGACGTCATCTGGCGACGTGACGATTACCGCCGGATCATGAAAGGAATCATCCGGAAGATCTACGATCTGGAGGCGACGCGTATTGCGTTCCGCTCGTATCTGCGGGTGTTTTTTGCTGTGCGTGCGCCGATCCCGGATGGAGCTGAGGGTAGTAGTGATGCTATCGTCCGAGAGCGGCAGGACGAATTTCTGACAGCATTGGTGTTGGATTCGCCCACCGACATTGACTTTCTCGCATGGGTGTTCACAACCACTGTTCACTTTAGTCCGGAGAGAAAGTATAGGCTGCTCGAAGCTTTCCTAACGAAAAATCGGAACGTCCACGACTTCCGCCGTCTCGCGATTGATTCGAAGTCTTGGGCGGGTCGCGGTAGCTTTGTTCCCGACATCCATAGACGGATTGATATTCTGATGTCGTTCTTACCACTATTTAACGCACCTGATCTGCTCCGTCACCGCAAAATCGTTGAAGCCGAAATTGCAGAGTATCGGCGCTGGATGGAGTTAGAAATGAAACGCGACTTCATGCGAGACTGAACTGCCAACGTGTTCATAGCTCGAACCAGCGCAGAGCCCTTCCTATTCACACCCCAGCATCTACGTAGATCCTCCACTGGCTCGGCTTCTGCATCCGTTCCGACCGGAGTGAACGGCCGTACGCCAACCCGACTCCGGAGCCCATGCCCGCAGCCTTCCGCACGCACGCCCCCGCCTCCCGAGCCCCATCGGGAGGCGCATGAAGCTGGTCGTTTTCGGCCTCACCATCACCTCCAGCTGGGGGAACGGGCACGCCACCCTCTGGCGCGGGCTCACGCGCGCGCTCATCGCCCGCGGGCACCGCGTGGTCTTCTTCGAGAAGGACGTCCCGTGGTACGCCGGCGCGCGCGACCTGTGGGAGATCCCGGGCGGCGAGCTGGTCCTCTACCCCTCGTGGGACGCCGTCCTCCCCTACGCGCGCAGCCACCTGGCCGACGCCGACGTGGCGATGGTCACCAGCTACTGCGCCGACGGCGTCCAGGCCGCGCGAGCCGTGCTGGACTCGCCCGCGCAGCTGCGCACCTTCTACGACATGGACACCCCCGTCACCCTCGACGGGCTGAAGAGCGGGCGCGAGGTGCCGTATCTCCCGCCGGAGGGCCTCGGCGGCTTCGACCTGGTGCTCTCGTTCACCGGAGGCTCGGCGCTGGAGCAGCTCCGCACGACGCTCGGCGCCCGGCGCACCGCGCCGCTGTACGGGCACGTCGACCCGGACGTCCATCGCCCCGTGCCGCCGCTGGAGGGGCCGCGCGCCGACCTCAGCTACCTGGGCACCTACGCCGAAGACCGGCAGGCCGCGCTCGAGGCGCTGTTCATCGAGCCCGCGCGGCGGATGCCTGGGCACCGCTTCGCCATCGCCGGGGCGCAGTATCCGCACGACTTCCCGTGGACCGGCAACGTCTTCTTCCAGCGCCATCTCCCCCCGGCCGATCACCCGGCGTTCTTCTGCTCGTCCGCGCTCACGCTGAACGTGACGCGCAGGGCCATGGCGGAGATGGGGTTCTGCCCCAGCGGGCGCCTGTTCGAGGCGGCGGCGTGCGGCGTTCCCATCCTCAGCGACGCGTGGGACGGGCTGGACGCCTTCTTCGCCCCCGGCGACGAGATCCTGACCGCCTCCACCACCGACGAGGCGGTGGCCGCCATCTCCCTCCCGCGCGACGAGCTCACGCGCATCGCCGCCGCCGCGCGCGAGCGGACGCTTGCGGCGCACACCAGCGAGCGCAGGGCGATGGAGCTGGAGGAGATGCTGGACGCCGCGGTGCGCGGCGAGGGGTGGCGGTCGGACGCGGATGCGGCCGAGGGATCCCTGGCGATGGAGGCGTGAGGAGATGTGGGGAATCGTGCCGGCGGCGGGCGCGGGAACGCGCATCCAGCCGCTCGCGTTCAGCAAGGAGCTGCTCCCCGTCGGCAGCCGCGAGGACGAGGACGGGGTGGAGCGGCCGCGCGCCGTCAGCGAGTACCTGGTGGAGCGGATGATCCGCGGCGGCGCCGACCGCATCTGCTTCGTCATCTCCCCGGGGAAGTCCGACATCCTGGGCTACTACGGCGGGGAGATGGGCGGCGCCTCGCTGTGCTACGTGGTGCAGCCGAAGCCGGCGGGGCTCTGCGACTCCATCTTCCGCGCCCTGCCGTTCATCTCTCCCGATGACGACGTGCTGGTGGGCCTCCCCGACACCCTCTGGTTCCCGGAAGACGGGTTCCGGGCGCTGCCGGACGGCGAGCTCTCGTTCCTCCTCTTTCCCGTGGACCGCCCCGAGTTCTTCGACGCCGTGGTGCACGACGAGGACGGCTCGGTGCGCGAGATCCAGGTGAAGCAGCCGGGCGCGGCCACGCACTGGGTGTGGGGCGCGTTCAAGCTCCCCGCGCGCACCCTGGCCGAGCTGCACGCGCTCTGGCAGGAGCGCGGCCGGCGCGACGAGTACATCGGCACGCTGGTGAACGCGTGGCTGGCGGCGGGCGGCCGCGCGCGCGGCGTCCGCGCCGGCGAGGCGTACGTGGACGTGGGCACGCTGCACGGCTACCGCGAGGCCATCCACGTGCTGGAGGAGCGCCCCGCCGACGTGGCCCGGTGGGGCGGACCCGCCGGAGCGTAGGCGGATGCATCCCGGGAAGGCGGGGGGATACGGCTGCGTCCGCTGCTGGCCCGCGGACGCGGACGCCGCGTGGGAGGCCCGGCAGGCGCTCCGCCGCGAGGCCGAGATGGCGGACGAGCCGCACTTCCACGTGATGGTCCTGGCGTGCGGCGCGTGCGGCCAGCGGTTCCTCTCGGTGTTCATCGAGACGGTGGACTGGGGGAACGGCGACGACCCGCAGCACTGGAGCCTTCTCCCGCTCACCGCGCACGAGGCCGCGAAGCTTCGCGGCGGCCTCTCCGCTCCCGCGCTCGAGGCCCTGGGGCGCCACCGCCGCTCGCTCCGGCGCGATCATCCGGCCGGCGGCGCGGCGCGGGCGTTCTGGTCCACCGGCGTCGCCACCGCCCCGCACGACTAACACCGGATCTGGCGATCACCTATCGTTGAACCCGCCGCCGGGCCGAACAGCCTCGCGCAGTTTGCGAGGCTTCCCGTAGTTGTTGCTGCAACTTCAGTCGCCGGTGAGGGGCGCATCTCAGGTGCGCGATCGGTCCGGGTGTTGCGTGCGTCCATCCGGATTTCCGCGGGCATGCGGTCCAACCCCTGAAGCCGTTTGGAGATGACGACCATCGTAGAACCCGGGGCGCTCTCGCCCGAGTTGCTGGAGAAGCGCGTCCGTGAGCTGGGGCCGTGGTTCCACAACCTGGACCTGAAGGGGGTGAAGACGGCCCCCGACCACTTCCTGGGCGACTATCCCAGCTTCAAGTTCGCCAACTTCGCGCACGTTATCCCGCCGGACCTCACGGGGAAGACGGTGCTCGACATCGGCTGCAACGCCGGGTTCTACAGCATGGAGATGAAGCGCCGCGGCGCGTCCCGCGTCGTCGGCGTGGACAGCGAAGACCTGTACCTGAACCAGGCGCGCTTCGCCGCCGGGGTCGAGGGGCTGGACATCGAGTACCGCAAGATGTCGGTGTACGACGTGGCCGCGCTCGGCGAGAAGTTCGACTTCGTCATCTTCATGGGCGTACTCTACCATCTCCGCCACCCGCTCCTGGCGCTCGACCTCCTCCGCGAGCACGTGGTGGGCGACCTGCTCCTCTTCCAGAGCATGCAGCGCGGCTCCGAGGACTCGATCGACGTGGGCGCGAACCACGAGTTCTGGGAGACGGAGCTGTTCGACCTGCCGGCTTATCCCAAGCTGCACTTCATCGAGCACCGCTACGCCGACGACCCCACCAACTGGTGGGTGCCGAATGCCGCCTGCGCCGAGGCCATGCTGCGCAGCGCGGGCTTCCAGGTCGTGGAGCACCCCGAGCAGGAGGTCTACCTCTGCCGTGCCGCTGCCGTCCCGGACGAGTTGCAGCGGGCCGTCTACCCCGCGCGGACGGGAGACGGCCGGTGATCGAGGCGGTGATGCTCTGGAACGAGCCGAACAACATGTCCCACTGGGACTTCGGCATCGACCAGGGCTGGCGGATCTACGCGGACATGGTGAGGCGCGCCGGGGCCGCCGTGCGCGCGGAGAAGCCCGGCCTCACCCGTGTGCTGGGGGGGATGAGCCCCATCGACCCCGGCTTCGTGTCGCACCTCCGGCAGCAGGGCGCGCTGGACGAGGTCGACGTGGTGGCCGTCCACGGTTTCCCGCTCGACTGGAACCTGTGGAGCGTGGACGACTGGCCGATGAAGCTGCAGTCCGTGCGCGACGTCACCGACCGCCCGGTGTGGGTGACCGAGGTCGGCGTCAGCACGTACGCCAACGAGGAGGTGCAGCGGCTGGGGCTGGAGAAGACGGCGGGGATGCTGATCGGCCGCGCGGAGCGCGTGCACTGGTACTCGCTCTTCGACCTTCCGCGCGCCTGGGGGGCCACCACGCGGCACAAGGAGCGCGAGGGCTCGTCGTACTTCCGCCACTTCCACATGGGCCTCGTCCGCCCGGACGGCACGCCCAAGAAGGCGTTGAGGACCTTCGCGGAGTATGCACCGGAGCTGGGCCTCTGCCAGTGGTTCCACTACGAGGATCCGCGGCTGGACGACGCGGTGCGGTGGTTCCGCGAGCTGGGGGTGAAGAAGGTGCGCACCGGCCTGGCCTGGAGCGACGACCACGACCGCGACGCCGAGGCGTGGTTCGACCGGCAGATGGCCGCGCTGGAGGAGTTCGACGTCACCGTCACCTTCTGCTTCACCCCCGAGTGCCGCGGCGTGGTCCCGCACCACACCAGCCCCCCCCGGGTGGTGGACGAGTTCGCCGACTTCTGCGCGCGGATGGTGCGGCGGTACGGATGAGGGACAGGGGATAGAGGACAGGGGACAGGGATTTCGAAAGGGCTCACGGCGCGGTGCGCGGTGACTTTGAAAGCCGGTCGATGTAGTTGCCGCACAACGATTTACGATCAGAATCCCGTATAAATACCAGCGCGGGTGCGGCCGGAATGCCGCACCCGCGCTCGGCGGTTAATCGCCGTCTAAGAATCGAAATAAAACCTTTTGGAGGTTTCCCTCGTCCTATTCCACGAGCAGCACGAAACGCTGCGACCTGGAAACCACGAGCCGACCGAGGATACCATGACCAAGTCTTTCGCCAACACCGTCCGTGCCACCTTCGCGCTGTTCATGCTGGGCGTGGGATTGTACGCAGGAGTCGACAGCCTGGTGGCGCACGAGCTATCCGGCCGCGGCCTGAGCAGCTGCGGCAGCGCCGACCACCCCTGCGCGCTCGCGCCGCTGCACGTGGTCAGCGGCCGCACCGGCGCGGGCCTCGCCAGCACGGCGACGCTCCCGGGCGCGCTCCGCAACGCGATCGCCGAGTCCTGACCGGTCGAACCTCGGCCTCGCTTTCCAGATAGATGCCCCGGCGGCGCATTCGGGCGCCGCCGGGGCCGTTTCATACGAAGTCCTAAGTCCCAAGTCCCAAGTCCCAAGTGCCAAGTGCCAAGTGCCAAGTGGTCGCGGCGACGACATTCGCGCGACCTCCGACTGCCTTATCTCACGCGGAGACGCAGAGAACTCAGTGCCGCGTTTAGTTCTCCGCGGCTCCGCGTGAGATTAATCGGAGCCGGTCGACACGCTCGGACACAGCGGCGTCGTGGGCTTCTGCGCGGGGGGCGTCCACACCACGCCGCCGATGACCGTGGCGAGGATGGGGACGGCGCAGAGGCGCGTGGGATCGACCGTGAACGGGTCCTGGCCCAGCACCACGAAGTCGCCCAGCTTTCCCTGCCTGAGGCTGCCGATGTCGCCCTCGGCGCCCAGCAGGTACGCCGAGCCCATGGTCATGGCGCGCAGCGCCTGCCCCACGGTGATGCGGTGCTGCGGGCCCAGCACGCTGTCGCTCGGCGTGGTGGGCATGATGCGGTTCACCGCGTTCCACGCGGAAAAGAGCGGCGCCGCGGGCGTCACCGGCGCGTCGGAGTGCAGCGAGAAGGGAATGCCGCGCGAGAGCGCCCAGTCCGCGGCCGAGATGTCGGCGGCGCGGGCGCCCAGCGTGTAGCGCTCGTGCTGCGGGCCGTAGTACCAGATGTGGCCGGCGAACAGGTTCACCGTGCCGCCCAGCGCCCGGATGGCGTCGTACTGGCCGGGGCGCGCGGCGGGGTTGTGCTCGAAGGTGGTGCGGTGGTCCGCCCAGCGATGCGCGGCCTGCAGCTTTCCCACGGCGCGGATGAGCTCCTCGGTGGCCGAGTCGCCGTTCACGTGCACCGCCAGGCGGAACCCCGCGTTCCAGAACGGCTGCGCCAGCGCCACGATGCTGTCCGGCTGCACGTTCCAGATCGGGTTCTCGCCCGGCGGCGGCGGCGCCACGTAGCCCGACGAGAGCACGGCGGTGTAGCCCTGCACCGAGCCGTCGAAGATGATCTTCACCGGGCCCACGTGGATCTTGCCGGTGTCGCGCCTGGCCTCGGCCTGCAGGTGGGCCACCGCGCCGGCGGCGCCGTAGTTGGCGATCAGCGCCGTGGCGCTGTAGCCCAGGTACACCCGCGGGAACGCCGGGTCCAGCGCCGCCGCGGTGCCGTACAGCGCCCGCGCGACCTCCTCCTGCTCCTTCGTCCCGTCGCCGAACAGCAGGTCGGTGGCGGTGGTGATCCCGGCGCGGCGCATGAGGTTGGCCGAGCGGTCCAGCGCGCCCTCGGCGTAGCGCACGAACGTGGGGTCCGCCCTGGCGAACGCGGCGAACGCCAGCTCCACCGCGGCCAGCTCGTCCAGCTCGCCGGTGGGCTTTCCGTTCAGCTGCACCACCGCCCCGAGGCCACCAGCTGGTTCCACAGGGCGGGGTCGTGGTTCCGCGCCAGGCCCAGCATGGTGTCGTTGCACACCACGATGTGCCCGCTGGCGAGCTGCACCATCACCGGCACGGTGCTGCTCACCTGGTTCAGCTCGCTGGCCGTGAGCCGCGAGCCGTTCCAGTAGATGGGATCGGTGCCGTACCCGAACACCGGCCGGCCGGGATGCTGCGCCAGCTCGGCCTGGAGGGTGGAGACCACCCCCGCCAGCGTGGGCACTCCCGGCTGCAGCGTGCCGTCGGGCGCGGGGCGGCTTCCGTACCCCACGTACGGCGTGGCCGCGAACATCCCGTACATCTGGAAGTGCGTGTGCGCCTCCACGAAACCGGGAAAGATCACGTTCGCGGCGAAGCGCCGGTCCACGCTGTAGCGCAGCCCCCTCTGCCCCAGGACGCGGGCGACCGACGCCGAGTCGCCCACGGCAACGATGCGGCCGGCCTGCACGGCCAGGGCGGGGGTGGAGGTGACGAGCGAGTCCTGCTCCATCGTGTAGATCCGCGCCGCGCGGAACATCACCGCCTGCGCCGCCGCCGGAAGCGGGGCGAGCAGGAGGATGAACGGCAGGAGCGCGCGAAGGTGCTTCGTGGGTCTGTGCATGGATCGGGATCTGGAGATGTGGGTCGCTGGATACGGCGGGAAACGCCGCCGTGGAAGGCACGCACCACGCCAGATATTCATCCGATCTGCAAACCCATTGCATCCCATCGCGTTGATCCACATCCCCCGACGTCTCTTCCGGAGCGCCGCCGCACCACCCCGATGCACCCGCTGCAACGGGACGATGCCACGGATGTTTTGCATCCCCCAATTCTCCTGCATCTCACGCGGAGACGCGGAGACCAGCGATGCCGCCCCTCGCACTCCGCACTCGGCACTCGGCACTCGGCACTCGGCACTCGGCACTCAGCACTCAGCACTCAGCACTCAGCACTCAGCACTCAGCACTCAGCACTCAGCACTCAGCACTCAGCACTTGTTAGCGGCGGGCGTAAATCTGACACTTTCGGCGGGCGAAAATCTGACAGTCGGCATCGCACTCGTGGCGGTCTGCGCGTGAGGTGAGCGCGCGGGCGGCCGATCCCACAGGTTGGCTCCTCCACCCCAAGCGGAGGAG
>NZ_DATIND010000017.1 GCF_035474595.1 Longimicrobium sp. | reverse complement strand
CCGCAGCGCCGCCTCGATCTCGCCCGGCTCCACGCGGTAGCCGCGGATCTTCACCTGGCTGTCGGTGCGGCCCAGGATCATCAGGTCGCCGCCCTCCAGCCAGCGCGCGCGGTCGCCCGTGCGGTACATCCGCGCGCCGGCTGCGGCGAAGGGATCGGGGACGAACTTCTCCGCGCTCAGCCCCGGCCGGCCCAGGTAGCCGCGCGCCACCCCCGCCCCGCCGATGAACAGCTCGCCGGGGAGGCCCACGGGAACGGGGTGGAGATGGGCATCCAGCACGTAGAAGCGGAGGTTCTGGATCGGGTGCCCCACCGGGACGGGGCCGGCGGTATGCCTCCCCCGGGGGAGGACGTACGCCGAGCAGCCGACGACCGTCTCGGTGGGGCCGTATTCGTTCATCAGCCGCACGTCCGGCGCGTGCTCCTGCCACCAGACGGTCGGCTCGGCGGACAGGAAGTCGGCGCCGATCACCAGCGTCTTCGCCGCCCCCCGCGCCTCCTCGGGCGTGAGGAGCGGGGTGAGGAGGGAGAGATGGACGGGGGTGATCTTGATCAGCCCGTAGCCGGGCGCCCCGCGCAGCGCATCGGCCAGCGCCTCCACCGCGTTCTCCTCGGGGAGGAGGTGCACGGGGTGGCCGGCGAAGAGGGGGAGGAGGTTGGTGATGGTGAGGTCCACCGCCATCGACGAGAAGACGGGCGCGCCGCTCCCCGCGTCCGCCCCGTAGGCGCGGACGCCCCAGTCGATGTAGTTGGCGACGCCCCGGTGGTGCATCGCCACGCCCTTGGGCCGCCCCGTGCTCCCCGAGGTGTAGATGACGTAGGCCAGGTTCTCGGAGGTGACGCCGGTCGCGGGCGCGTCCGCGCTCTCGGCCGCGATCTCGCCCCACGCCGTGTCGACGGAGATGACGCGCACGCCACCCAGGACCGGCAGCGCGTCCCGCAGCCGTTCCTGCGTCAGCACGGCGGCCACGGCGGAGTCCTCCAGCACGTAGCCGATCCGCTCCGCCGGGTGGGCGGGATCGACGGGGACGTAGGCACCGCCCGCCTTCATCACCCCCAGGATGGCCACCATCAGCTCCGGCGAGCGCTCCAGGCACAGCCCCACGCGCACCTCCGGCCCGACTCCGAGCCGGATCAGGTGCCGTGCGAGGCGGTTGGCCCGCTCGTCCAGCTCGCGGTAGGTCAGCGTCCGGCCGGCGAAGACGACGGCCGGGGCGTCCGGCGTACGCTCCGCCTGCGCTTCGAAGAGCTGGTGGATGCAGCGCCCGGCGGGATACGGCGCCTCCGTGCGGTTCCATTCCTCCAGCACCCGCCGGCGCTCGTCGGGACCGATCAGCTCCAGGCCGGACAGGCGCCGGTCCGCATCGCCGGCGACCTGCTCCAGCACCCGCTCCAGGTGCGCCACCATCCGCCGCGCCGTAGCGGGCTCGAACAGGTCCGTGCTGTAGGTCAGCCCGCCGGTGAGGCCGTCCGGGCCGGCGCTCATCGTCACGGAGAGATCGAACTTCGCCATCACCGCGTCCGGCTCGGCGCCTTCCACGCGCAGGCCGGGCAAGCGGGCGCCCATCCCTTCGTCGTTGTGCAGCTCGAAGAGCACCTGGACGAGGGGCGAGTGGCCCAGCGAGCGCTCCGGGCGCAGCGCCGTGACCAGCCGTTCGAAGGGCACGTCCTGGTGCTCGGAGGCGGCGAGCGTCACCTCGCGCACGCGCCGCAGCACCTCGCGGAAGCCGGGGTCGCCGGAGAGGTCCGTGCGGAGCACCAGCACGTTCATGAAGAGGCCGATCAGCCCCTCCGTCTCCCCCCGCGTGCGCCCCGCCACGGTGCTCCCCACCACCACGTCCGCGCTCCCGGCGTACTTCGCGAGCAGCACCTGGAAGGCGCCCAGCACCACCATGAACAGCGTGGCGCCCTCGCTCCGCCCCAGCGCCTCCAGCCGCTCGCGCAGCGCCGCGCCGATGCGGATGGGCTCGTGCGCCCCCCGGTGCCGCTGCACCGCCGGACGCGGGTGGCCGGTGGGAAGCTCCAGCAGCTCCGGCGCGCCGGCGAGCCGCTCCCGCCACCAGGCCACCTGCCGCTCCAGCGTCTCGCCCCGCAGGTGCCGGCGCTGCCAGACGGCGTGGTCGGCGTACTGCACCGCCAGCGCAGGAAGCGGCGACTCGCGCCCGTCGCGGTACGCCTCGTACAACGCCGCCAGCTCGCGGAAGAACACCCGCATGCTCCACCCGTCGCTGACGATGTGGTGCATGCAGAGAAGGAGCACGTGCTCCTCGCCCCCCAGCCGCAGCAGCCCCGCCCGGAAGAGCGGACCGGCCGACAGGTCGAAGGGGCGCGCCGCGTCGTCGCCCGCGCGGCGCCGCACCACGGCCTCCCGCTCCTCCGCGCCGAGGGCCGACAGGTCCTCCACCGCCAGCGCGAAGCCCCGGAAGGGCGCGATCACCTGCACCGGCACGCCCTCGGGCTCCGCGAAGGTGGTGCGGAGCGGCTCGTGGCGCCGCACGATCTCGCCGATCGCCCGCTCCAGCGCCGCCAGGTCCAGCGCTCCCGCCAGCCGGAGTGAGACCGGGAGGTTGAAGAGCGGGCTCCCCGGCTGCAGGCGGTCCAGGAACCAGAGCCGCTCCTGCGCGAACGAGGCGAGGGGCGCGCCGGTGCGCTCCACCGGGAGCACCGGCGGCGCCGCGGACGCCGGAGCGGCGCCCCGCAGCGCCTCCACCCGCTCCGCCAGCCGGGCCACGGTCGGCGCCTCGAAGAGCGCGCGCAGCGGCAGCTCCACCCCCAGCGCCCCGCGGATGCGCGACACCATCCGCGTGGCCAGCAGCGAGTGCCCGCCCAGCCCCAGGAAGTCGTCGTCGATCCCCACCCGCTCCACGCCCAGGATCTCGGCCCACGCGGCGCAGAGCTCCCGCTCCACCTCCGTGCGGGGAGCCGCCCATCCGCCGCCGCCAGCGCCCGCGTCCTCCGCCACCGCCGCGGCGAAGTCTCCCGCCTCCAGGCGCCGGCGCAGCACCGGGCGCCGGATCTTTCCCGTGGCGGTGCGCGGGATCTCGTCGCGCCCCACGAGGAGGAGGTGGGCCACCGTGGCCCCGAACCGGGCCGCCACCACGCGCCGCACCTCCCGCCGGAGCGCGTCGCGCTCTCCCGCTTCGGCGAACGGCGTGTGCAGGAAGACGGCGGCCGCGTCGGTGTCGCCCCGGCGCACGGCGCAGACGGCGGTGCAGCCGCGCTCGACGCCGTCCACAGCTTCGATCTCCGCTTCGATCTCCTGGCTGGCGACGTTGACGCCGTTGAGGATCAGGACGTCCTTCTCGCGCCCGGTGAGCATCAGCCTTCCCGCGCGCAGGTAGCCCAGGTCGCCGGTGATGAACCAGCCGTCGCCGGTGAAGCTCTCCCGCGTGTGCCCGGGGTCGCGGGCGTACCCGGGCGTGACGGTGTCGCCGCGCACCTGGATCCGCCCCTCGCGCCCTTCCTCCACCACCCGCCCCGCCGCGTCCGTCACCCGCAGCGAGATCCCCGGGAACAGGGTCCCCGCCTCCACGAAGGCGTCGCCGCCCTCGTCCAGGCGCAGGTCGGTGAGTCGCGAGATTCCCCCCGCCTCGGTAGATCCGTAAGAGGGGCGCAGCGCCTCGGGGCGCAGGCCGTACGGCGCCATCTGCTCCAGGAAGGCGCGCACGGTGCGCGCGACCACCGGCTCCGCGCTCACCACGAAGCTCTGCACGCGGGAGAAGTCCCACCCCGCACGCCCTCCGCCCGCGGCCAAGTGCGCGTTGATCAGCCCCAGCGAGTAGTTGGTGCCCCCCGTGTGGGTGACGCGGTAGCGGTGGAGGCCCTCCAGCCAGTGCCCGGGAGCCTCCAGCACGTCGCGGGTGCCCAGCTGCACCTGGTCCGCGCCCGCAGCCAGGATCGACATGCTGGAGGTGAGCCCCGCGTTGTGGTCCAGCGGGAGCCAGTTGAGGAAGGTGATCTCGGCGCAGCCGGCCAGCCCCGGATTCCGCTGGCAGACGCAGAGGAGGTTGTGGTGGCTGCGCTGGATCAGCCGCGGGCGTCCGGTGGTTCCCGAGCTCAGCAGCAGCGCCGCGATCGCCTCCGGGGGGCTGGGGTGCCACGCCGGGTCCGGGGCGTGCGCGGCCAGCTCCGCCACGGGGGCGATGTGGGCATCGACGCCCAGCGCCGCGCGCACCGGCCCCTCGGCTCCGGTGGCGGCGACCACCAGCGGCCGGTCCAGCGTGCTCCAGACGTCGCGGAGCCGCCGCGCCGCGGTCCCCGCGCCGTCGTGCGCGCCCGCGGGCTCGCAGGGAACGGCCGTGAAGCCGCCCAGGACGCACGCCCAGAACGCCGGGAGGAACTCGTCGACCGCGCCGAGCTGGAGAATCACCTCGTCGCCGGGCCGTGCGCCGCGCGCCCGGAGCCCGCCCAAGATCCGTTCCGCGCGGCTCCGGAGCTCGTCGTAGCGCAGCACCACCTCCCCGCCGTCGCGCCCGACGCGGATCACGCGGCGCGCCGCGGCCTCTTCCGAGGCACGGCGGAGGACGTCGGCCAGCGTGGCCGGCGCTCCCTCCGGAACGGTGAGCTCGGGACCGGTCGCCACGGCAAGTCGCGGCAGGAGCGCGCCCTCCGGCGCTGCCGTGAGTGTCTGGCCGGCAACTGCATCCATTGACGATCCCCTGGACAGAGCGTTGGATCACGAGAAACGGCCCAACCCGTCACCATCCACCGGCGGCGAGGGCACACCGGGCGGCGCCGCGCGAAGCCGCTGGCCCCTCATCCCCCCGTTGCGGCTCACTTCGGCGTCCCGATGTCTGTCATCCTCCCCAAACGGCGACTGTGGGACTTAATTCATTTATCGTCCGGAAATATGAACTATCAACCTCGGACTGCTCCAAGGGATGCGCCGCCGGGCCAGCATCATCCGCCATGTTCGTGTGATGTGGGGACGACGAAACCCGCGTCGCCCGCGAGACATCCTCCGGTCCGCCCGCGGTGCCGCCGTCCGGGCGTCGCGCCTCCGTCCGCCGGCGGATCACACCGTGGCGGTGGCGAGGATCACGTTCTCGAGGGGAACGGTGATGGGGCGCGGCGGAGCGACGAGCAGGCTCATGTAGCGCTCGCCCTCGTGGAAGACGAGGCCGCGCTCCACCAGCCACGCGATCTCGGCCTCCACGTCGACCCCCTCCAGCTCGCGCGCCAGGTTCACCACCTTCTTCGCGGTGCCCAGCGCCTCCAGCACGCGCCGGCTCTCCTCGCGGAGCGGGTACTCCAGCGGCACCCCGTCGCGCGAATCGAAGACGTGGGGCACGCCCTCGCGCAGGCACAGGCGCAGCTCGGGCCGGCCGGCGGAATTCCACAACGTCTTCCAGCGGTCCACCTTCGCCCGCAGCCGGGCGACCATCAGCGCCGCGTTGGTGGCGTACGGCGCCAGGCTGTTGTCGTCCGCGAAGTAGTAGGCCAGGCGGTACAGCGACTCGCGCGGGAACGGGTACGTCAGCTCGTACCAGTCCAGCGGATGCAGGTCCAGCCCGTAGGCCTCGGCCTCTTCGTAGTACGGGCTGAAGCGGTCGAAGCGCACGGGAAACACCCCGGCGGGCGGGTAGAGATGGGTGAGCAGCGGCAGCTCGCGCTCGTACTTCTCGTACACCTCCAGCTCTTCTCCCGGGAACCCGATCAGCAGGTTCCACGCGGGCTCGATCCCGTAGCGCACCGCGTTGATCAGGAACGAGAGGTTCTGGAACACCGAGGTTCCCTTGCGCATCAGCTTCAGGGTGGAGGTGTTCAGCGCCTCGATCCCCGGCTGGATGCGCAGCACCCGCGCCCTGGCCAGCGTGCGGAAGTCGTCTTCGGTGAGATCGGCCTTCACCTCGTAGAACATGAACACGCCCGGCGGCGTGTCCAGGTAGGGAAGGACGTCGGTCAGGTAGCTCTTGGGGAGGATGTTGTCGACGCTCTGGAACTCGCGCACCCGGTCGGCGTGCGCGAACAGGCCGTTGAACACGCGGAAGGCGTTCTCGGGGCGCATCGAGCGGTAGCTGATGGTGGAGCCGTTCAGCCCGCAGAAGGTGCAGTGCGCCTTCTCGCCCCACCAGCACCCGCGCGAGGTCTCGAACAGGAGGATCGGCTTGTCGCGTTCGGGGAACGCCGCCGCGTACCGCTCCAGGAACTCCTCCCAGTCGTACTCCGCCAGCTCGTTCACGTCGTTCTCCTCGCCGAACGCGCGCACCTCGGGCGGGCCGCCCGTCGCCGCCAGGTCTAGGCCCGGCGCGGCGCAGCCGGCCGCGTCGCGCACCCGGTTCTTCCGCGAGAACACGCCGTCGATGCGGTGGCACCCCTCGGTGTCGCCGTCCACCAGGCAGCGCAGCAGCCGGGGAAAGCTCCGCAGCGACGGGCCCGAGAAGACGAAGTCCAGCACCGGCGCGTTCTCCAGCAGCTCGCGCCCCATCGGCGCCTCGCAGTTGGCGCCGCCCACCACGATCACCGCCGACGGGTTCCGCTCCCTGATCATCCGCGCCATGGCCAGGGTGGCGGCGTTCTGCGAGAACATGGAGGTGAAGCCCACCAGGTCCGCCTGGTCCAGCCCGTAGCGGTCGATCATCTCCTGGAAGTGCGTGCGCAGCCCGGCGCGCATCCGCATCACGAAGTCCTTCAGGGCGCGGTTGCGCGCGGTGTGCTGCGGGTAGTAGCGCTGGAAGTACTCGTCCGCGTTGTCCGGCGCCTCGGGGAACGCGGCCTCGCGGAAGAACCACTCGCCCAGCCCGGTGGGGTGGTGCTCGAACGAGACCAGCTCCTCGTACGCGGCAAGGCCCAGGTACAGGGCGAAGTCGTGGTTCAGGTAGCGGACCTGCGCCTCGACGCGCGCCCCGAACGTCTGCCTGACCACGGACTGCAGCTGGGTGAGCGCCAGCGAAGGCATGGACAGGGTCGCGAGCGGCATGTTCACCAGGGCGATCTTGTACATCTTCACTCCCTCTCGAGGGGGAAGGGGTGCGTTGCCGGAGGTGGGGACGGGGGATGCCTGGACGATTCTTCGCGGCGGCGGCCGCGGGGTCCTTCAGCCGGGTGGGGGGATGGGCGTCACCCCGGCGACGTCGATGTCCACCTCCAGCGCCTGGCCGATCGCGGCGATCCCGACCAGCACGCGCTGGCGGCTGCGGTGCTCCACCACGATCCCCTCCACTCCCTGAAAGGGGCCGGAGGTCACGCGCACCCACTTTCCGCACTGCACGGGCGGGCTCGGCTCCACGCCGACGTCGCCGGGAGCGGCGGCGAACGAGACGCGGCGGACGTTCTCGATCTCGGCGGCGGGGATCGGCGTGGGGTACCCGCGCGCGCTCACCACGCTCACCACGCCGTGCGTCGAGAGCACCTGCGCGAGCATGTCGAGGGTGAAGCGCCCGAACACGTAGCCGGGAAAGAGCGGCAGGTGGACCAGCTTCATCCGGTCCTTCCAGCGGCTCTGCCGGGCGTGGATGGGAAGGTAGCTCTCGATCTTCTGCGCGCTCAGAAGCGTTTCCACGATCTTCTCGTGGCGCGAGCGGGTGTAGCACGCATACCAGTGGGGCTGCTGGTAGAGCGTGTCCGGTGCCTGTCTGCGTCCGGCTTCGAGCGTGACTTCTGCAACGCGGTTCGGCATGGATACAGGGAGGTGGAGGCGTGCTTCACCCCGGCCACGGAGGCGGCCGGTTGGCGCTCCCCGCCGCCGTGCCCACGCATCGGTCGGTGCGGGGCGGATCGTGCCGCGGGAGGGCATGTAATGCGCTGCCGCCGAGACGGGCACAGGCGCGTGGACGCGTAGACGGGGTCCGATCCGGGGCGGCATCAGGCGAGGCGGCCTCGCCAGCGCCCTGTCCGCGAGCGGAAAGAAGCCCGTCCGCAACAGCGCTCGAATCCACTAATCAGCAGGTCGGTACCACGCTAAGTCCCTTTATGCGTGGTGTATAGGCGCGGCCCGATCCTCCAGCTTTTGCGCTCAAGCTACAGGACGGAGGTGCTCCGACCGTCCGGACTCGATTGCTTACCCGCGCAACTCCCGACTTGTGATGCAGTTATGGGGAGTAGGCACATCGACCGAGGGGCATAGCTCCGCCCTGTCAGTTACAGGCGCCCCTGACGCGGCCTTGAATCTCCCGGATCACTCTGTGATCGGTGCTCCGCTCCCGCCCGACAAGCCCGGCCTGCGAGGCTCAGGCAGTATGGCACACGCCCGGCCATTTGTCTATTAATGTCGGGATCAGAATCTAAAAGCGTGTTTCCCAGATGGGAAGCATTATTTTTATTAAGATCAATTAATACCAATTCCCTTGACGGATTGTTCACTTAGCTTATCTTTGTGAGCCAACCTCAACCGGAGTTGGCCGATGAGCGAACGCTTTCCCGCGATTGCGCAGTCGCAGGAGGAGCTGGAAACGCTGTTGAAGGCGAACCGGG
>NZ_DATIND010000016.1 GCF_035474595.1 Longimicrobium sp. | reverse complement strand
ACCGCGCCAGTGCGGATCAGCAGCAGCAGATGCACCCGGCGCTGGACCTGCGCGTCCCGGTTCGCCTTCAACAGCGTTTCCAGCTCCTCCTGCGACTGCGCAATCGCGGGAAAGCGTTCGCTCATCGGCCAACTCCGGTTGGGGTTGGCTCACAAAGATAAGCTAAGTGAACAATCCGTCAAGGGAATTGGTATGATACACCGCTGATCGCGATCCGGCACAGCCTTCCCGCCAATGCATTGGCGGGCAACAAAAGCACAAAGTTCCTGCGGGACTGCTCCCCAAGCGTTGATGCTCGGGTGGACATCCTCGCCGGCAACCCGCCAATGGAATTGGCGGGCAACACCAGCACAAAGTCCCTGCGGGACTGCTCCCCCGGCTTTTGTGCCCGGGGGCCACATTCCCGGGTTCCAGCGGACCCTTGGCTGCACCGCGGCTGCTCGTGCGCCGGGAACGCGCGGCCACAGTCCCGCAGGGACTTTGTGCTTTTGTTGCCCCCGAATTCATTCGGGGAGCGCGGAGGCCAAACACGAAAGGGAGGACGCCCGCGGCATCCTCCCCCTCATATCGGCCATATCGACGGCCGGCTTAGAACGGCAGGTCGTCGTCGTCCTGGAAGGGCGGGGCCTGGAAGTCGTCGTAGTCGCTCCCGCCGCCGCGGCCGCCGCCACCGCCCGCACCACCGCCGCCGCCCGCGCCGCGCGACGCCGGCTGGCGCGAACCGCCGCGGTCGAAGCTGCCGCCGCCGCCCTCACCGCCCTCGCGCTTGCCACCCAGCAGCAGCACCTCGCGGGCACGGATCTCGGTGGCGTACTTGGTCACGTTGTCCTTGTCCTGGTACTGCCGGTACTCGATCTCGCCCTCCACGTAGATCCGGTCGCCCTTCTTCACGTAGCGCTCGATGATGTCCACCAGCCGCTCCCAGGCGACGATGCGGTGCCACTCCGTCTTCTCCTGCTGCTGGCCGTTCTTGTCGTTCCAGCGCCGGCTGGTAGCCACCGAGAACTGCGCGACCCGCGCGCCGCTGGGAATGGTGCGGATCTCGGGATCCGATCCCACGTTCCCGATGATCATCGCCTTGTTCAAGCTCATTGCCACGATAAACCTCCCCGTCCAAGGTGTATAGTACGCCGTGCACTTTGAAAGGTGCACATGGATAACGATTGGTGTCCGCCGTGTCAAGCAGTTCGTTCACACTCGCAGGCGCATCACGAGCGCGTCCTCGGTCGGCTGCGCGTAATAGGAGCGGCGCCGGCCGACCACGGTAAAGCCGCGCACGCGGTAGATGGACTGCGCCCCGAGGTTCGATTCGCGCACCTCCAGGAACAGCTCGCGGGCGCCGCGCTCCTTCACCCGCTCGATGACCATCTCCACCAGCGCGCCGCCGATCCCCTGGCCGCGCGCCTCGGGGGCCACGGCCACGTTGCCCAGCTCGCTCTGGTCGATCACGGTCCAGCAGGCGGCGTAGCCCACGATGCGGTCCTCCAGCTCGGCCACGTACAGGTCGGTGTCGGTGCGGCGCATCAGGCCGCGGAAGGTGGCGTCCTTCCACGGGGTGGAGAAGCAGGCGATCTCGATCTCCAGCACGCGCGGCAGGTCGGCCGAATGCATCGGGCGGATGCGGAACGAGGGCTCGGTCATCAGCCCGAACGGCGCGTCCACGTCCACGCGCGCCATCACCCGCCCCTCGCGGCGGCGATGCGCTCGGCACCGGACGCGCGCAGGTACTCGGGCTCCCACGCGGCGGGATGGGCCACGCGTCCCTCTTCCGTCATCGTGCGGGCGAGCCACAGGAGGCCGGCGGCGGGAGATTCGTCCGCCTCCGCGGCCACGCACCCGGCGCCGAACGCCGCCTCCAGCTCGCCGCGGTGCAGCGCCGCGCCGTCGCCGGTGAAGAGGGGAGATGCCTCGCGCACGCGCAGGATCACGTCGTCGACCTTCAGGATGCAGGGGGCGAGCAGCTCGTCCGCGGCGCCGTCTTCGGTGAAGCTCCAGCACCCGGCGAACACCTCGCGGTTGCGCGCGTCGAAGAGCGCGCAGACGGGGCGGGCGAGATGGCGATGCGTGGCCGCGGCGGCCATCAGCCCGGAGAAGGCGAAGAGCGGCACGTCCAGCGCCCGCACCAGCGCCTTGGCCGTCGCGGCGGCGATGCGGAGGCCGGTGAACGAGCCGGGACCGCCGCTCACCACCACCGCGGCCAGGTCGCGCGGCGCGAGCCCGGCGGCGCGCACCGCCTCGTCCACCGCCGGCATCAGCAGCGACGACGCGCCGACCGTGGCCTCCAGCACGCGCTCCGCAGCCACGCGCCCGTCCACGCCGACGGCCACGGAGCCGCCGCGCGTGGAGCTGTCCAGCGCCAGCACCGGCCCGGAGATCGGGTCCGTCACCCCCCACCGCCCGCGAGCGGCGGGAGCGGATGGGGATCGCCCACCGGGTGCGCGGCGACGCGGCGGACCGACGGGTCGCCCATCTCCTCGATCTCCACCTCCCAGCGCGGCGCGGGGAGGAGCTGTTCGGCGCGGGCGGGCCACTCGATCATCACCAGCTCGTCCGGCGCGCCCAGCTCGCTCCATCCCAGCTCCCACACCTCGTCCGGATCCTCGAGCCGGTAGAGATCGAGATGGTGGATGCGGATGCCGCGCGGCGCCTGGTAGCTGAACAGGAGGTTGAACGTCGGCGAGGGGATGTCGCCCTCCACCCCCGCGCCGTGGGCGATGGCGCGCGCGAGCGTGCTCTTTCCCGCGCCCAGGTCGCCGCGCAGCGCCAGCACCAGCGGTGTGCGCCCCTCGCGCCCGATGCGCTCGCCCCACGCCACCAGCTCCGGCTCCGTCAGCTCCGCCTCCATCGCTCCCTGCGTCGAAGATCACCATCTGATCGTGCCGGGGCCCGGCTACCGCGCGCACTCAGTCCCTCTCCCCGCCAATGGAATTGGCGGGCTACAACCGCACAAAGTCCCTGCGGGACTGCTCCCAAATCATCTGTGCCCGAGGGCTGTATCCCGGCATTCCTGCAAATCCTGGCTGCACCGAGGCTGCTCGGGTGACGGGAAACATGGCCGCAGTCCCGCAGGGACTTTGTGCTGTTGTTGCCCCCAAATTCATTTGGGGGAAGATAGCTTGGGCGCGCCTCTCTCGGCGGCCTCACACCGTCGGCCTGAGCCCCGCCGCCTGTCTCCGCTGCGCTTGCGTCTGCTGCTTGACCGCGCCGTCCATCTCCGCCTTCAGCTCCAGGTACTGGTCGCGGAGAAGGGCGGCGCGCTCGAAGTCCAGCATCGCGGCGGCGTCGCGCATCTCCTTCTCGATGTCCTTCAGCACCTCTTCCGGGGTGCGGCCGAAGGGCTGGCGCTTCTCCGCCACCTTCTTCCCCTTGCCGGCCATCGGCAGCTCCTTGGGCGTGCGCGCGTCGGCCACGCGCGTCTGCATCTCGATCTCGTTCACCGACTTCATGATCGTGGTCGGGATGATGCCGTGCTCCTCGTTGTACGCCTGCTGGATCTCGCGGCGGCGGTTGGTCTCGTCGATCATCCGCTGCATGGAGCCGGTGACCCTGTCCGCGTACAGGATCGCCTTCCCCTGCGAGTTGCGGGCGGCGCGGCCCACCGTCTGGATCAGCGAGCTGGCCGATCGCAGAAAGCCTTCCTTGTCCGCGTCCAGGATCGCCACCAGCGACACCTCGGGAAGGTCGAGCCCCTCGCGCAGCAGGTTGATGCCGATCAGCACGTCGAACTTCCCCAGCCGCAGGTCGCGCAGGATCTCCACCCGCTCGATGCTGTCGATGTCGCTGTGCAGGTAGCGCACGCGCACGCCCGCCTGCTGGAAGAAGTCCGTCAGGTCCTCGCTCATCCGCTTGGTGAGCGTGGCGACCAGCACGCGCTCGCCCTTCTTCTCGCGGTCGCGGATCTCGGCCAGCAGGTCGTCCACCTGCCCCTTCACCGGGCGGATGATGACCTCGGGGTCCAGCAGCCCCGTCGGGCGGATGATCTGCTCGACGACGACGCCGCCGCTCTGCGCCAGCTCGTACTCGCCGGGCGTGGCGGAAACGAAGGTGACCTTCGGCACCATCCGCTCCCACTCCTCGAACTTCAGCGGGCGGTTGTCCAGCGCGCTGGGGAGGCGGAAGCCGTGCTCGACGAGGACCGTCTTGCGCGCCCGGTCGCCGTTGAACATCCCCCCGATCTGGGGGATGGAGACGTGGCTCTCGTCCACGACCACGAGGAAGTCCTCGGGGAAGTAGTCGAACAGGCACGCGGGGCGCTCGCCCTCGGCGCGGCCGGCGATGTGGCGGCTGTAGTTCTCGATCCCCGCGCAGGTGCCGATCTCCAGCATCATCTCGATGTCGAAGTTGGTCCGGCTCTCCAGCCGCTGCGCCTCCAGCAGCTTCCCCGCGCCCAGCAGCTCCTTCAAGCGCCCGTCCAGCTCGCTGCGGATGCGGTGGACGGCGCGCTCGATGGTAGACTTCTGGGTGACGAAGTGCGTGGCCGGGTAGATGGCCGTGCGCTTCATGGCCGCGATGGTGTCGCCGGTGAGCGGGTCGAAGCGGGAGATGCGCTCGATCTCGTCGCCCCACAGCTCGATGCGCACGCCCTGCTCCTCGTACGCGGGAAAGACCTCCACCGTGTCGCCGCGCACGCGGAAGTTGCCGCGCTCGAAGGCGGCGTCGTTGCGCGCGTACTGGATGTTGACCAGCGACTCCAGGATCTTCTTGCGCGAGATCTGCTGGCCCACCTCCAGCACCACCATCAGCTGCCGGTACTCGCGCGGGTCGCCCAGGCCGTAGATGCACGAGACGGAGGAGACGATGATCACGTCGTCGCGCTCCATCAGGCTGCTGGTGGCGCGAAGGCGCAGCTTCTCGATGTCCTCGTTGATCGACGAGTCCTTCTCGATGAAGGTGTCGGTCGAGGGGATGTAGGCTTCGGGCTGGTAGTAGTCGTAGTACGAGATGAAGTACTCGACCGCGTTCTTCGGGAAAAGCTGCTTCAGCTCGCCGTACAGCTGCGCGGCGAGCGTCTTGTTGTGGCTCATCACCAGCGCCGGACGCCCGTGCTGGGCGATCACGTGCGCCATCGTGTAGGTCTTGCCCGTGCCGGTGGCGCCGAGCAGGGTCTGGTACTTGTCCCCCCGCTTCAGCCCGGCGGTCAGCTCCTCGATCGCGCGCGGCTGGTCGCCCGCCGGCGGAAAGGGAGACACCAGTTCGAACGGCATGCTGCCTCGGATCGTTACCGCGTTGAAAGGCCGCGACTTGCGAACCCTTCCGGTACACCGCCGCGGGTCTGGAGTGCGCCGTCATCCAGCGGCCGCGAGGGGATGGGGGAAGATGGCGCGGCGGCGGGCGCGGGGCAATCGCGCTACTTACCGCCAATGGAATTGGCGGGCTACAACCGCACAAAGTCCCTGCGGGACTGCTTTCCGGCGTCCTGGCAGCGCCCCCCACATCCCCGCGGCCGCAGGCGATCCCCGAACCGATGCAGAGTGGGCGCAGGGAAGGCATGGCCGCAGTCCCGCAGGGACTTTGTGCGGTTGTTGCCCGGGGTTTTCAACCCCGGGAGGCGGGGCTGCCGGGCTGGCTCGTCGCATCTCCCCACCTGCGTGTCCGGAGATCTCCCACCAAAGTTCTTCCTCTGCCTGACGCTTCATCCCCTACAGAAAATCGTCTATTTCCCGGCGCGCGAGGGGAATGCGCCGAAGAGCGGTTTTCCGACGGGAGGGGATGATGACGAACGGGAATGCGGCCGCGGTCAGCGCGCACGTGGTGCTGCCGGGCCATGCGGACACCATCGCACGGGTGGACGTGGACGCGGTGCCGTTCCGCGCGCGGCTGCTGCGCACGCTGGTGATGGCGGGCGCGTGGGGAGCGATCTCGGCGGCGATGTTCTTCATCACCGTGTTCGACCCGTTCATGACGTCGATGCCGGTGCTGGTCGGCGCCGTTACCGTCTGGCGCAACTGGAAGGGGCGCTACCGCGTGCGCGGGTTCCAGGGCGCCTGCCCGCGCTGCGGCGCGGAGATGCGCCTGAAGGAGAACACGCGCGTGGCCGTGCCGCACCCGCTGGTGTGCTACGCCTGCCACCACGAGCCGCAGCTCGTCCTGCGTGCCGCCTGAGCCACGGGCGCCATCCGCCTTCCCGGGGTTGAAAACCCCGGGCAACAAAAGCACAAAGTCCCTGCGGGACTGCTTTCCTGCATCATCGCCAACCACCATGCCGGTCGCTCCTCCGGCGGGCGACCCTCGGGCATCAGGCGGCTCGACGCGCCGATGCATGGGCTGCAGTCCCGCAGGGACTTTGTGCGGTTGTTGCCCCCGAATTCATTCGGGGGAGGGAGCCTCGGCCCGCTTCGGCCGCCCGCCGTGCAGGAAGAGCGCGGCGGCGGCGCCCCACGCCGGCGCTGTCATTGCCAGCGTGGCGATGCGCGGGCCCACGGCGCTGGCCAGTGCGCCGTCCACCAGCGAGGCGATGGGGCGCGAGCCCAGGAAGGCCACGCTCCACAGCGCCATGATCCGCCCGCGCTGCCGGTCGCTCACCCCCAGCTGCAGCAGCGTGGTCGCCCGCGTCTGCCCGGCCAGGTAGCCGAATCCGCCCACCGCGAGCACCGCCAGCGCCATCCCCAGCACCGGCGCCAGGGCGAACGCCGTCATCCCCGCGGCCAGCAGCCCCACCATCATCCCCACCCGCGCGTACGGCGTGTCGGGGTGGCCGCCGGGGAGGACGGACGCGAGCACCGCCCCACACCCGAAGGCGCCGATCAGCACGCCGGCCATGGTATCGGCGCGATGGAAGACGCCGGTGGCGAACACCGGCCCCAGCGTGTTCACCGGGTCCATGGTGATGGAGACGGCGGCCACGGTGGCCAGCAGCAGCGCCAGGTCGCGGTTGTCGCGCACCAGCCGCAGCGACTCGCGCAGCCTGGGGTGCTCCTTGGGCCGCTCGTGCGTGGCGCGGGGGTGGACGAGGAGAAGGCCGGCGATCAGCGCCGCGTAGGAGAGCGCGTTCAAGCCGAACGCCCACGGGATCCCGAAGCGGGCGACGATGAAGGCCCCGGCGACCGGGCCGACGGCGCGCGACAGGTTGAAGGTGACGGAGTTCATGGCGATGGCCGCGCCCAGGTCCTCGCGCTCCACCAGCTGCGGGAGGATGGCCTGCAGCGCGGGGGTGCTGAACGCGGTGGTGAAGCCCAGCAGCAGCGCCAGCCCGATCACCACCGCCACCGTGTCCCTTCCCGACGCGGCCAGCGCCGCGAGCGCGCCGGTGACCACCATCGCCCCGACCTGGGTGGCGATGAGCAGGCGCTTGCGGTCGTAGCGGTCGGCCGCGCCGCCGGCCCACGGCGCCAGCAGCACCACGCCCGCGAACTGCGCGAAGTTGGCCACGCCCACCATGAACGCCGAGCCGGTGAGGCGGTACACCAGCAGCGACTGCGCGATGTTCTGGAACCAGGTCCCGCAGTTGGACAGCAGGTTCCCCGCGAAGTACGGCGCGAAGTTCCGGCGCCCCAGCACCCGCAGCGCCGACCCGCGGCGCATCTCCCCGTCCGCCATCCCGTCCCCGATCTCCCGTCGTCGTCGTCGTGAGCCGCCGTGCGCCGCGGCCGGTGCGCGAGGAGCGTTCCACCGCGGCCCCACCATTGACGGCGCACGGCCCGCGGCGGATACTCGACACCGCGCCCGCATCTTCCGTTTCTTCGGGAGATGGCGATGGTTCCGGCGGCGCCGGACTTCAACGGACTTCGGCAGATGACGAACGACGCGCCCGGCCTGCGCGCGCGGCTGGAGGAAGCCGCCGCGGGGCTGGTGTACACGAGCGAGAGCGACCGCCCGTTCGAGTGGTTCGAGCTCCCCGGCGGCGGCGCGGGATGGCCGTACGGCGCGGACGAGTTCGCGCGGCGCATCGGCGCGGCGGCGGACGCGCCCGTGGAGGAGCGCACGCTCGACCGCTTCTTCAAGCCGCACATCGAGACCACCGATCCGTACGACACGCAGGCGCAGGCGGTCCGGCCGCGCTACGAGGCGCTGAAGTCGCTGCTGTCGAAGGAGCTGCGCGACGTCCGCGTCTTCCGCGTCGGCCGCATCGCCATCGACTGCTACGTGGTGGGCGGCGACGGCCGCGGCAACCTGGCGGGCCTCCGCACCGTCGCGGTGGAGACCTGAAGCAAAGCCTCACACGGAGGAAACGGGGGGAACGGAGGGGAGCTCGCCGCGCGGCGGCGTCCCTCCGCTTCCTCCGTTCCCTCCGTGTGAACCCATACGGTTCGGCGCGCCGATTGCGCCAGCGGTGTGCATCTCACGCAACGGGCGGAACAGGGACAGGGCGGACGGCGGATGGCGAGAAAGACGCTGCTGGTGGGGCTGGCGCACCCGGACGACGAGGTCGGCGCGGCGGGGACGATCTGCGCGCAGGTGGCGCGTGGCGACCGGGTGGTGGTGGTCTGGCTGACGCGGGGGGAGATGACGGAGGCGTTCGGCCCCGTCTCACAGGCCGAGGTGTCGCGCATCCGCGAGGAGCACGGGCGCATCGCCGGCGAGATCCTGGGGTGCGAGACGCGCTTCATGGACTTCGCCGACACCTTCATCGAGTCCACCGCCGAGGCCGCGCACCGCGTCGCCCGCCTGGTCGCCGAGGTGAAGCCCGACGCGGTGCTCACCTGGGGCGACGCCTGGGCGCGCGGAATGCGCCACCCGGATCACCAGGCCAGCGGCCGAATCTTCCGCGATGCCATCACCATCGCGCGCATCGCCAAGGCGGTGCAGCCGCAGGCGCCGCACCGCGAGCCGGCGCCGGTGTTCACGCTGCGCGGCTCGTACTCGCCCCTCCCCGCGGTCGTCGTCGACGTGGAGCCGCACCTGGACCGCATCCACGAGCTGGCGCGCTTCTACTTCGAGCGCATCGGCTTCGGCAACCCGGAGTGGATCGACACCCGCCTCCGCGCCGCCGCCGAGCCGCACGGCCTGCGCTACGCCGAGGTCTTCGACGCCTGGGAAACCCGCGGCGGCGTGGTGAAGACGCTTCTCCCCGCCTCCGCCGAGGGCCTGCCGGGAGAGCCGCCGCATCCGTCGCGGCCGGTGTGAAGTGCGGGAGTGCTGAGTGCTGAGTGCTGAGTGCTGAGTGCTGAGTGCCCGAGGCGTGAGGAATTGGATCGGCAACGCGGGGATGGCAAGGCGCGAGTCCGCGAAGGCGGACTTTGTGCAGTTGTTGCCGCGAATTTATTCGCCTTCCCCACCGGGTAAGGCATCCTCTTCATCACTCCGCCAGCATCGCCGTCCGGTACACCCCATCCGCCCCGCGCCACAGCGCGACGATGCGGTGGCCGCTCGCGTCGCGGACCAAGCGTCCTTCGCCCTGGCCCAGCTCACCGGGGGCGGCGAGCGCCTGCGCGGGGCCCGCGCGGCCGTCGCGGACGGCGAGGTAGTACAGCGCCATGCGGCCGCCGTCCGGGTCGGATCGGCGCAGGAGCAGGTGGATGGTGCCGTCCGCAGCGATGGCGGCGGAGACGCGGAAGAGCACGCCACCGCGCAGCTCCGGCGGCGTCAGGTCGCGCGGCGGGCTCCATTTGCGCCCGTCCGGCGAGGTGGCGGCGTACAGCGCCTCGGGCTGCACCGTCCCGTCCGTGTCCTCCAGCCAGAACAGGTGGCGCTCCCCGCGCCCGTCCACCACCAGCTGCGGATAGTGCGAGTAGCGCTCGGGCCCGTACCACGCCTCCGTCTTCCCGCTCCACCCCTCTCCATCGAGCGATCGCACGAACACGTCGTTGATCGCCCTGCGCCGCTGCGGGCTCACCATCTCGCCGATGTAGGCCATGTCCAGCGGCGCCCGCCCGGCGGAGACGGAGAACTCCATCATGTTCCCGTCGTGGTCCAGGAAGCGCGGAGCGCCCGCCTTCTCCCCGCGCAGCGACAGGCTGCCCAGCCCGCGCCCCTGCGGCGCGAACAGCACCCGCACGTCGCCCGCCGGATCCGCAGCCGCCGCCAGCCAGCGCACGTTCATCCCGAAGCGGCTGGGCTCGCGGTACAGCACGCGCGGCGCCGACCAGCGCCCGCCCGCCATCACCCGCTCCACCAGCTCCGTCGGCACGTCGCGCGCGGCGATCGCGCCCGAGTGCGCGTACCAGAGCACGTGCAGCGCGCCATCGCCGTCCATCGCCATCCGCGCTCCATCCGCCAATCCCATCCCCGCCAGCGGCTCGGGCGCGGACCACGCATCTCCGTGCAGCGTGGCGTGATAGAGCGCATCGGGGTGCCCGTCCCCATCCACATCGCTCGCGAACAGGGCGTGCAGCACGCCATCTCCATCCACCAGCGCGTCCGCCAACTCATGATGCGCGGTTCGGCCGAGGACCGCCGCCAGCGCGTCCGCCGCCCGCGGCGCGGACCACGCCACGCGGGGCGACGCGGGGATGGACGCCTCGGCCGCGCGCGGTCCGGCATCACACGCCGCGAGCAGGAGGGCGATGGAAAGCGCCGCAGCGGCGCGGGCGTGGATCAGTCGCATTGTTCGCATCGATCGGAGACAGGTTCTCGTCCGTACTTTCGCACTCTCGCACTTTCGCACCTCTTAAAGCCGGCGCGGCCCGGAGGCCGCGCCGGGCTCCCCCGTCTTTCCAGGCCTCAGTAGCAGAGCCGGGCGCTGGAGTAGAACGTCCCGCTCCGCTGGCGCTCGCCGTCCAGGCTGTAGCCGAAGGTGGTGGTGAAGGCGTGATCGCCGTCCACGCCCCACACCCACGTCTCGTTGCTGGGGTAGCTGGCGAACCGCTCGCTGGAGATGGTGCCCGTGGTGCCGGTCACCGTCTCCTGCTCGAACTGCTGCGGCGTGGCGCTGCACCCCTGCGAGCCCTGCCCGCCCACGCTCTTGAAGTGCGCGGTGAGCGACATCGACGTGATGCCGGTGCCGCCCCACGACGTGGCGTACATGTCCACCAGCTTGCTGTAGCCCGAGGTGGAGCCGCTCACGCTGGACCAGTAGTCGTAGTCGGCCATGGGCTTGGGCGGCAGCGTGCACTCGCCGTCGATGGTGCACAGGAAGCGCGGGGGCGCGGCCTGGCGCTGGCGGTCGGCCGGGATCTCCTTGCCGGGGCCGCGGGTGATGGTCACGCTCGACATGTCGTACAGCGACTTCCCGGCGCTGCGGGCGGCCGTCGGCGAGTCCGAGCAGGCGGCCAGCAGGGCCGCGGCGGGAACGAGCAGGGTGATGGTCTTCAGGCGCATGTCCGTGGGTCCTCTCGGGTGGGTTGGATCAGGATGCCGGCGCGGCGGATCGCCACGCCGGAGGGGGACTGGGGCTCAGTAGCAGACGCGGGCGCTGGAGTAGAAGGTTCCCACGTCGCTGTAGAGGGCCACGCCGTAGCCGCTCGACGCGTAGAAGGTGTGGTCGCCCGCCACCTCCCACACGAACACGGAGCTCGCGGGGTACGACGCGAAGTTCTCGAGGTAGATGGTGTAGTGGTCCACGAACCACGAGCCGAACCCCGACGTCGAGTCCTGCTCGTACTGCTGCGGGGTGGCGCTGCACCCCAGCGAACCGTCGCCGCCCACGCTCTTGAAGTGCGCGGTCAGCTCCATGTCGTCGATGTTCGCGTAGTTGTCGCTCCAGGCCACCAGGTGCACCGACTTGGTGAAGCCGCTGGTGGACTGCTCGGTGTACGAGCCGTACTGGAAGCTGGCCCGCGGCAGCCGCGTGGGGCACTCCTCGTACTCGGGATTGCAGATGAAGCGCGGGCCCGGCGGCGTGGTGGCGGGGCTCGAGGCCGGGTGGACGGGGATGGTGCCGTCGCCCTTGCTGAAGGTGACGAGCGACAGGTCCGACGGCCTGGCGTCGCGCGTGCTCACGGGCGAGTCCGAGCACGCGGCCAGCAGCGCCGCGGCCGACGCCAGCAGGGTGATGCGGGTGAAGCGCATGGTCTCCTCGGGGTGGATGCGTGGAGCCGTTCCGCCCGGCGGCCGGAGGGGTGTCCCGGCCCGGGGGTGCGATGGATGGATGGGAATGCCGGGGTCGACTCCCGGCAGTGCCGCGCGGCGCCGCCGCACCCGCATCCGCCATGCCGCTCTTATTCCGCCGTTTGGTCACCGAGAATGGACATGGGAGCCCATCCAGCGTAATCAAACGTTTCTACGCATCTACTCCGGGATGAAAGCTGGACAACGCGAGGAGCCGTACTGGATGAGAGCTGAACCGCACAGTTTGCGGACGATAAACATCTTTTCACGTCTGATTCTGCAAAGTCTTCCAGATCCGGGGGATGAACAAACAATGGACCGGCCGCATGCTCGCAGCCGGTCCACTCCGTTCTCGGGAGATGGTGATGCAGCGCACCGCATCCCAATCTCCCGACCTCCTTGCTGTCCCCTGTCCCCCTGTCTCCTCAGCGCGCCCGCGGCATCCGCTCGGCCAGCGTCGCCGCGAGCTGGCGCGGCTCGTCCACCAGCAGGCCGACCCGGGTGATGCCGCGCTTGCGCATCCCGTACATCCCCCGCGCCTCGATCTCGCCGTTCAGCTCGATCATCACCCGCGGCGCGGCGAACACGGCGGCGTGCAGGTAGCCGGGCGCGCGCCGGCTCGCGGATGCCGCGCGGACCTCGGTGACCGCGGCGATGCGGTCGAAGGGGATGCGGGCCTCGGTGAGCAGCCCCAGCCGCACGTGCAGCCCGTCCGGCGCCACGACCGTGGGGCGGAGAAGGATGGAGCGCGCCAGCCCCACCAGCCACAGCACGCTGTAGAAGCTGAGCCCGGTGAGCACCCACGCGACGGTGGAGTTCCACTGCGCCGCCAGCAGGTGCACGCCGACGGCCTCGCCCAGGCACGCGAAGGCGACGGCGCCGAAGAGGCCCATCATGCCGCTGCGGCGGTGCCCGGTGAACGCCATCTCCCCCGGCCCCACCTCCGGCCGCGCACGCCAGGAGAGGAGCGCGTACCAGAGCAGCCCGACCTCCGCCGCCACGATCTGGGCCACGCGCGGATAGCGCACGATCTCGCCGAGCGCCGCCTCGATCGCCGCCATCACGTCGCCGCGCGGGTGGGCGCCGCTGCGCAGGAGGCGCCACGCGCGGACGGCGCCCCACCCCATCAGCCCGAGCTCTGCGGGCGCGGTCAGGAAGCGCGCGTAGCCCAGGTACTGCTGGCTGGCGGCGGGAAGGACCAGCAGCCCCGCGTACCCGCTGGCGATCACGACGGGGACCACGGTGAACCAGCGCAGCCCGCGCGGCCGCATCACCAGCAGCCAGAACGCGGCGGGGACGGAGACCAGCAGGTCGAACGAGATGGCGGCGGCGCCCAGCCGCGGTGCGCGTGTGAAGAGCGGCGAGGCGACCACCGTAAGCGCGGTGGCGTAGACGCCAAGGGTGATCAGGCCGAAGCCGGCCAGCGGAAGCGTCGCGGCGCGGCGGGTGCTCATGGTGCGCTCTTGTGGTTCGGGCCGGCACCGGAGCCGGCGCGTGCACGGTCGGTGGAGCGTTGGAGCGGCCGCCCGCATCGTCCCGATCCTCCCCGGGTCCGCCGCCACCCGCAATCTGCCGTTCCCCCACGCCGCGAACATCCGCAACACCCTGACGCGCGAGGGGAGTTTCCCCACGCGGGACGCCGAGTCACGTGAGCTGCCGAGTCACGTGAGCTATGGATCCTTCGGCCTGCAATCGTCTGCGCGTGCGGATGCTACAGCGTGGCCGGCCGCCTCAGGATGACGTCTCCGATACCAGATCCGGCGAGCGCCGGGGCCACGGAGTGAGCGATCAGCCTCGCGCGGTTTGCGAGGCTTCCGGTAGTGGTTGCTGCGACTTCAGCCGCCGGTGACCGGCCGCGCCCGGACCTTTCGATTCGGGCCGCCGCGCACGGAAACTGCGTTTTGGCGGCGCGATTGCCGGAATCTCCCTGCTCCGACACGCCGCCGACCCACACGCCGGGACACGCAGACCATGGGCATCTCGCTGAAGCCCGAGCACGTGAAGCGCTATCGCGACCTCGCGAAGCTGATGCTGAAGTACGGGCGCAGCGACCTGGTGCAGACCGCCGGGCTCGAGGAGGCCGTCCTGCAGGAAGACGCCGCGTCGCCCGCCGGGAGCCCCAACGCGCCGCAGGCCGGCGAGCTGGCCGACGATCTGGAGAAGCTGGGCCCCACCTTCATCAAGCTGGGCCAGCTCCTCTCCACCCGCCCCGACCTCCTCCCGCAGCCGTACATCGACGCGCTGCAGCGCTTGCAGGACAACGTGGAGCCGTTCCCGGCGGAAGAGGCCGAGGCGATCGTCTCGGAGGAGCTGGGCGTGCGCGTCAGCAAGGCCTTCGCCGACTTCGAGCACGAGCCGATGGCCGCCGCCTCGCTCGGCCAGGTGCACCGCGCGCACCTGCGCGACGGCCGTCCTGTCGCGGTGAAGGTGCAGCGCCCCGGCATCCGCCAGCAGATCGCGCAGGACCTGGACGCGCTCGACGAGATCGCCGACTGGATGGACCGGCACACGAAGACCGGGCGCCAGTACGAGTTCGGCCGCACGCTGCAGGAGTTCCGCAAGACCATCATCGGCGAGCTGGACTACCGCCGCGAGGCCGCGAACCTGGCCACGCTGGGCGCCAACCTCGCGCAGTACGAGCGCATCGTCGTCCCCTCGCCGGTGGACGACTACACGACCTCGCGCGTGCTGACGATGGAGTTCGTGCGGGGGAAGAAGATCACCGCACTGTCGCCGCTGGCGCACCTGGAGATCGACGGCGCGTCGCTGGCCGAGGAGCTGTTCCAGGCGTACCTCAAGCAGATCCTGATCGACGGCTTCTTCCACGCCGACCCGCACCCCGGCAACGTCTTCCTGACCGACGACGGGCGCATCGCGCTGCTGGACCTGGGGATGGTGGGGCGCATCAGCCCCGAGCTGCAGGAGCAGCTGGTGAAGCTCGTCCTCGCCATCAGCGAGGGGCACGGGCCCGAGGCGGCGCAGATCACCATCGACCTGGGCGAGAAGAAGGCGGAGTTCAACCGCGCCGAGTTCGTGCGCATCACCGCCGACCTGGTGAACGCCTTCCAGGGCTCCACCGCCGAGAACGTGCAGGTCGGCCGCATCATGCTGGAGGTGTTCCGCGCGGCCGCCGAGAACGGGATCCGGCTGCCGGTGGAGATGGCCATGCTGGGCCGCGCGCTGCTGGCGCTGGACCAGGTGGGGCGCACGCTGGACCCGGCGTTCGACCCCAATGCCTCCATCCGCCGCAACGTAGCCGGGCTGATGCAGCAGCGGATGCTGAAGTCGCTCAGCCCCCAGCGGATGTTCGCCAACCTGCTGGAGATGAACGAGCTGGTGCAGAAGCTCCCCGGCCGGCTGAACCGCTTCCTCGACAGCATGACCGACGGCGGCACCACGGTGCAGATCCGGGTGCGCGAGGAAGTCTGGCTGATGGAGGGGATGCAGAAGATCGCGAACCGGCTGACCACGGGGCTGATCCTGGCCGCCCTCATCGTAGGCGCGGCGATGATGATGCGGGTGCAGACGCGCTTCACCATCTGGGGCTATCCGGGGATCGCGATGCTTTTCTTCCTGGGCGCCGCGCTGATCGGCATCTGGCTCATCATCTCCATCTTCCGCGCCGACGTCCACCGCAAAACCCCGCCGAAGACGTAGCGGAGGCGAAGAATCCCTCAAGCTCTGTGATCGGGAGACACCGCCGCCCTTTCGCCACTCCTTCCTCGCTATTAAAGTTTGAAGGCCTAAATTTTAATAGCGTCTCTCGCTATTAAAGCTTCCTTTAGTAGCGAGTGCCGAGATGAAGCGCGGTCTGCAGGGGCGGCTGGAGCGGCGGGGCGGGAGCCGCGACGGCTATTCGGCCTTCATTCCCAGTCCGTTGCCGCCGGACCCGCCGCTTCGGCTCACGGACGAGCTGCACGACCTGCTGGAGCGCGCGAACCGCGCTCTGGGCCGGCTTGACGGGCTGGCGACGCTGCTGCCCGATCCCGCCCTCTTCCTCTACCTGTACATCCGCAAGGAAGCGGTGCTCTCGTCGCAGATCGAGGGCACGCAATCGTCGTTTTCCGAGCTGCTGATGTACGAGAGCGCCGGCGTGTCCGGCGTGCCGATGGACGACGTGCAGGAGGTGTCGCGCTACGTGGCCGCCATGAACCACGGACTGCAGCGGCTGCGGGAAGGTTTTCCCCTCTCGCTGCGACTGGTACGGGAGATCCACTCGGTGCTCATGGCGAAGGGCCGCGGAAGCGAGCAGACGCCCGGATCCTTCCGTACCAGCCAGAACTGGATCGGGGGGAGTCGTCCGGGAAACGCCGCGTTCGTTCCGCCGCCGCAGGACACGCTGCTCGACCACCTCGGCTCGCTCGAGCGCTTCCTGCACGATGATCCCGTCCGCACGCCCACGCTCATCAAGGCAGCGTTAGCGCACGTGCAGTTCGAAACCATTCACCCGTTCCTGGACGGCAATGGGCGCCTGGGGCGGCTCCTGGTCACCTTTCTGCTCTGCGCCGAGGGAGCGCTCTCCGAGCCACTCCTCTACCTGAGCCTGTACCTGAAGCAGAATCGCACGCGGTATTACGATCTGCTGCAGCAGGTGCGGATGGAGGGCGACTGGGAGGAATGGCTCGCCTTCTTCCTTCGCGGCGTGGCCGCCACCGCGGAGCAGGCGTCCAGCACGGCACGGCGAATCCTGACGATCTTCGAGCGCGACCGTACGCGGTGCGAAGATGTGGGCCGCTCTGCCGGCACCGTGCTGCGGATGCACCAGTTCATGCGCCGCAACCCGGTCTTCACCCTTCCGTCGGTCACCGCCACCCTAGGGATCAGCTTCCCGACCGCGACCGCGGGGGTCCGCATGCTCGAGTCCCTGGGGATCGTAACGGAGGTCACGGGGCGGGGGCGCGACCGGGTCTACACCTATTCCGAATACCTCGCGGTGCTGAACGAGGGAACCGAACTGCCGGAGAACTCTGGGAGCGATGCAGAGGAATCCGCGGATTTGGCCTCCGGAGCCAATTAAAGCGAGCTTTAATAACGACGCGCGCTATTAAAGTTTAAGCCTCCAAACTTTAATAGCGCTCCGGGAAGGCACGATCGGCCTTCCGCTCACTCCCCGTCCTTCTCGCCCCCCGCCAGCTCCACCTCCAGCCCGAAGATGTCGGTGAAAAGGCCGCCCTTGCTGCGCAGCGCCCAGCGCTCCAGCAGCAGGTCGGCGTCCGAATCCACCTCCAGCTTCAGCTTCCTGCCGCGCGTGGCCCGCGCCGTCACCCCGCGCACGGCCTGCACGTGCTCGCGGTCCAGCGCGTCGGCGATGCGCAGCAGCGAGGCGAGCTTCACCACCCGCTCGCGGTCGGCCGGCTCCAGCGCGGTGAACGCCACGTGGTGCTCGGCGGGAACGCCCTTGCGGTGGTAGCGCGCCACGTTGGCGATGACGTCCGTCTCCCGCGGCGTGAACTCGGGGATCTCGCTGTTGGCGATGAGGTAGAGCGAGTGCTTGTGGTGCTTTTTGTACCCCACGAAGGTGCCGATGTCGTGCAGCACCGCGGCGGCCAGCAGCATCCGCCGGTCCGCCGCGCCCAGCCCGTGCACGCGCTGCAGCTGGTCGAAGAGCGACCCGGCCAGCCGCGAGACGTGCAGCGCGTGCGCCTCGTTGAACATGTATCGCCGCCCGAGGGCGACGGAGCCCGCCACCGCCCGCCGGTCCTTGCGGTCCTCGTGCGCCTGGTGGCTGGCGACGTCCTCGGCCAAGTCCAGCAGCACGCCGTCCTTCAGCCCCACCGCGGGCACCAGCACCTCGCCCGCGTCCACCAGCGAGGCCACGCGCTCGTAGATCATGGCGGCGGGAAGGATGACGTCGGCGCGGTCCTCGCGCAGGCCGAGCTGGTCCACGCGCTGGCGGAAGGAGAGCTTCGACAGCAGCTCGATGATGCCGCGCAGCGACGGCAGGGGCACGGTGGCCACGCTGCCCCGCGATGCGTCGGCGCCGGTGAGCCGCGCCAGCGCCTCGGCGTTGCCGCCGGTGGCGATCATCCCGCGCGGGTTCCAGTGCTGGGCGATGACGGGGATCTGCAGCGTGGCCGCGTACTCGCGCAGCAGCCGCTGGAAGCGCCCCGGCTCGTCGCCCGCCGTCGACAGCTCCTCCAGCAGGCGCACCGAGCCCATCACGTGGCTCTCGCTCCACAGGATGCCGTTGGCGTCGACCAGCGACACCTCCACGCTCCCGCCGCCCACGTCCACCGTGATCCACTTGTCGTCGCCCATCCGCACGCGGTTGGCCACGGCCAGGTAGACGAGGCGCGCCTCCTCCTGCCCGGTGATCGCCTCCAGCTCGATCCCCGCCTCGCGCCGCACGCGGCCCACCAGGTCGGCGCCGTTGCGGCTCTCGCGCGTGGCGCTGGTGGCCACCGCACGGTAGTGGGCGATCCCCAGCGCCTCCATCCGCCCGCGGAAGCGCGCGATGGCCGCGGCCGCCGCCTCGATCGCCTCGGCGGTGAGCTTGCCGGTGAGGAATACGTCGTGGCCGAGGCGGACGGCCACGCGCTCCTCCTCCAGCACGGTGTAGGTGCCGAGCGCGGTGAACTCCGCGGCCAGGAAGCGGATGGCGTTGGAGCCCACGTCCACCGCCGCCACGCGCAGCGGGAACTGCGCGGCGTCGGGGTCGGACTTGCGTGCCTTCGGCGGAGCCTTGAGCTGCGGCATCGAAACCGTCTGGAGTCGTCGGAGCTGCGACCCTGCATGCATTCGACAAGATACAGGGCCGCACCCCCGCACGGCAGAAGCGTGCCGAAGAAAGTGCGGGAGTGCGGGAGTGCGGAAGTGCGGAAGTGCGTCCACAGGGGAGCCGCCCCACCGCACCGCCGCCGCCCCCGCACGGATGTGAAGTCCGCGAAGGCGGACTGCGTGCCGTTGTAGCCGCCACTTCAGTGGCATTTTACGATTTCAGGACCGTCGTCCGGCACGGGGCAGGGGGCGAAAACCCTTCGAACACCCGTTCGGTTCGCGGTTGACCCGGGTTGGCGCGGGCGGTAATGTTCAGATTCGGCAAATCCGCGCGCGACGGGAACTTCCGGCCCTCGGGAGCACCGCGCGGAGCACCCTGGACCGGGACGATGAAGGACCTTCTGACCCTCCGCGTGAACGGCGATGCGCACCAGGTGGCGGTCCCCACGCACTGGACGCTGCTCGAGGCGCTCCGCTACGCCGTGGGCCTCACCGGCAGCAAGCAGGGGTGCGACAAGGGCGACTGCGGCGCCTGCACCGTGTGGATCGACGGCGTGCCCACGCTTTCCTGCATCGCCCCCGTCTACGAGGCGGTGGGGCACGAGGTGCGCACGGTGGAGGGGCTGGCCGGCTTCCGCACCGGGCCCGGCGTCCCCCACCCGCTGCAGGACGCGTTCGACGTCTGCGGCGCGGCGCAGTGCGGCTTCTGCACCCCCGGCATCCTGATGAGCGCCGCCGCGCTGCTGGAAGAGAACGTGACGCCCACGCGCGACGACATCCGCGAGGCGCTGTCCGGCAACCTCTGCCGCTGCACCGGCTACACCAAGATCCTCGACGCGGTGGAGATGGCCGCCGCCACCCTCCGCGGCGAGGGCCCGGTGCGCGGCGACGACCCGTCCGCCCCCGCGGTCCTCCTCCCGGGCGACGAGGCGCTGGCGGCCGCGGCGGACCGCGTGGCACAGGAGGTGGGGCGATGACCGAGTGGAAGCGCGCGTCCGATCCGCCCGCCGAGGGCGGCGGCTCCGGCACCCCGCTGGTGAACCAGGTGGAGCATCCGGACGACGGCGGCTCCGTCCCCCTGCACCCGCGCGCGGACGGCTACAACACCGAGCTGAACGTCATCGGCCGGCGGATGCGCAAGACCGACGGGCTGGCGAAGAGCACCGGCCGCGCGCGCTACACCGACGACATCACCCTTCCGGGGATGCTGCACGGAAAGATCCTCCGCTCGCCCCATCCCCACGCCAGGATCCTGTCGATCGACACCTCCGCGGCCGAGGCGCTGCCGGGGGTGTTCGGCGTCGTCACCGGCGCGGAGATGCCCACGCCGTACGGCATCATCGTCTGGACGCCCGACGAGCAGGCGCTGGCGACCGACAAGGTGCGCTACATCGGCGACGGCGTGGCGGCGGTGGCGGCGGTGGACGAGGACACGGCGCAGCGCGCGCTGGAGCTCATCCGCGTGGAGTACGAGCTCCTTCCCGCCATCCTGGACCCCGAGCACGCGCTGACCCCCGAGGGCGCGGCGACGCCGGTGCACGAGCCGAAGAAGGAAGGGCACAACGGCAACATCTCCAAGATCGTGAAGCTGGAGTTCGGCGACCTGGACGCCGGGTTCCGGAAGGCCGACGTGGTAATCGACGGCGAGTACTTCTTCGAGGGGACCACCCACACGCCCATCGAGCCGCACTGCGCCATCGGCATGTGGGAAGAGGGCGGCGCCTCGGTGGGCCGCCTCACCGTCTGGTCGTCCACGCAGGTGCCGCACTACCTGCACCGCGAGCTGGCCAAGGTGCTGGAGCTGGACCCGGCGCGCGTCCGCGTGGTGCAGCCCCCCGTGGGCGGCGGCTTCGGCGGGAAGAGCGAGCCGTTCGACCTGGAGTTCTGCGTCGCCAGGCTGGCGATGAAGACCGGGCGGCCGGTGAAGATCCTCTACACCCGCGAGGAGGTGTTCCTGGCCCACCGCGGCCGGCACCCCTTCAAGATGAAGTACCGCGTCGGCGCGTCGGCGGACGGGAGGCTCACCGCGGTGGAGGCGAAGACGCTGCTGGACGGCGGCGCGTACTCGTCGTTCGGGCTGGTGACCACCTACTACTCCGGCCAGCTGCTCACCGCGCCGTACGAGATGCCGGCGTACCGCTTCCACTCCACCCGGGTGTTCACCAACAAGCCCGCGTGCGGGCCCAAGCGCGGCCATGGCAGCGTTCAGCCGCGCTTCGCCTTCGAGGTGCAGCTGGACAAGCTCGCCGAGCGGCTGCGCATCGACCCGATCGAGCTGCGCCGGCGCAACTTCATGGGCAGCTACCGGCG
>NZ_DATIND010000015.1 GCF_035474595.1 Longimicrobium sp. | reverse complement strand
GGCCGGCAGATGCCGGCCACCCCGATCTCGTTTTTCGCGTCACGCCGCCGGCCGCGTCAGCCCTGGCGGACCGCGATGAAGTACGAGATCGCCCCGACGATCAGGATCCACCCGAGCCCCGCGGCCAGGCCCAGGTAGGCGGCGGCGCGGTCCGCCCGCGAATCCTCGCGCGTGTACTCCCCGTGCGACATCTGCAGCTCCTCGGCGTGTATCGGGTCGTTCGGTCGTTGCTGAAATCGGAAAATCGCCGCACAACCTACCATCCTCCGCGCCCGCGCGCAAAGGGCGCGCCGCCGATCACTCCGAGATGCGCTCCAGCATCACCGCCGTGCCGTAGCACAGCACCTCGGTGGCCGACTGGCCGATCTCCGACGCGTCGTAGCCGATGCCGATCACCCCGTTGCCGCCCAGCTGGCGGGCGTGCCGGGCCAGCTCGGCGGTGGCCTGCTGCCGCGTCTGCTCGCACATCTCCGTGAACTCGCGGATCTGCCCGCCCACGATGGTCTTCAGCCCGCCGATCAGCCCCTGCGAGAAGGTGGGCGCGCGCACCACCACGCCGCGCACCAGCCCCAGGTACTCGCGGATGCGGTAGCCCTCCACGTTCATCGTGGTGGTCATGATCAGCCGGTCGGGCGCGGGGTTCGACATCAGGGCTCCTGGTTGGGGGCGGCGTGGCCGGGTTGCTGGATGAAGGTGTTGTGGAACGCCGCGATCCGCCACGGGCCGCCGCCCTCGCGCGTGAGCACCAGGCTGGGAAGGGCCTCGCGCACACCCGCCATCGGCCCGGCGGGCACGGACAACCGCGCATGGAGATGGACCAGCGCCACGTCGTCGCGCAGCCGCCGCGCCGACTCGACGCGGTACTCCACCCGGCTTCCCGCGTACACCGTGCGGAAGATGTGCTCGTGCCCGGCGGCGATGGACTCGCGGCCGCGCGCGTGCATCCCGTAGACGTTCACGAAGTCCGCGTCGTCGGTGAGCGGCGCCGAGAACGCGGCTCCGTCGCCCGCGTTCCAGGCGTCCTGCAGCGCCCGCACCAGCGGCGCCACCTCGGCTTCGATGGATGTGGAGGGTGCGGCGGTGTCGGTCATGGAAAGCCTCCGGGAGCGGGTGAGGAGGGAAGCGCGAAAAGGTGCCGGCCGCGAGTGGCGGCGCCGCAAACATGGATGAAGAACGGCAGGCCTACTCCACGGGTTTCGGCTGCACGGCCCGGGGCCGTCCCAGAATGAATGCCGAGACGAGGGCGCCCACGTCCAGTCCGAAGATCACCGTGCCCTCCACCCCGTGCCCGGTGGTGACGAGAAACGTCGCGCATCCGAACCCGACGAGGGCGATCAGCAGGGCGCAGATCACGCCCATGCGCTCGCTCGTGATCGATGCCTCCAGCGCCCGCCGGTCCAGGCTCTGGTCGCGGCGCTCCAGCTTCCGGCGGTGGGCCGCCTGGCGGGTGAACTCGTCCAGGATGATCTCCGGCGCCTCCGGGTGCGCGTGGCCGTACCGCACCAGCTCGTCGGCGTCCGGAATGGGACCCTTGCGGAGCTCGAACGATTGCTGGGTGATGGTGGGAATGGCGATGGAAGCAGAAGAGGGACGCGGTTGCAGCTCGCGTCCCTCCCGTATGTCGTGCTCTCGTGCCGCCGGAAGCGTTCCGGCCTTACCGCTCCTGTGCTTTCGTCCCATGGCCGTCACCGGTTGCGGTGCCTTGCAGCTTGACGTGGGAGAATGCGTTGTCGAGATCGGTCCAGACCATCCGCCAGTCGTGGGCGACCGCGGCCCGGTCGCTCCGGCGGCCGGCGGAGGCGCGTGGACGCGCGTACGGCGGGGCCACGGCGCCGCGCAGGTCCAGCGCCCGCGCGAAGCCCCGGAGAAAGCTGGTCGTGTGCACCTTTGGGCTGGTCCGCAGCATGGTTCCACGCTCCTGGCTGTCCGCGCCGGCCGTCCGCCGATCAGGTAATCACGGAGTGCCTTCGCTCTCCGTGGTGGACGAAGATTACGCAACCGCTTCCGCCGCGCAAGTGGCTCAAACCCGCTTTCCAGCACGCCCGATCCGATTCCGCCACCGGCGAAACACCTTACCCCGCGCTCACCGTTCCAGCTTGAAGTCCGGGTCCACCGCCGGGCGCTCGACGGTGTTGGCGACCATCCATCCGGTGGCGTACATCCACCGCGTCATGCGGGTGAGCTTGGCGTAGTCGATCCGCTCCGCCTCGTCGCGCGGGGTGTGGTAGTCCGGGTGCAGCAGCGTGGTGAACATGATGGCCGGGATCCCGGCGCGCGCGTACGGCAGGTGGTCGCTGCGGAAGTACCACCCCTCGGGGTGCGCGGGCCGGTCCCAGGTGGTGTCCAGCGCGAACGAGGTGAAGCGGCGGTTGGCCTCCAGCGCCATGTCCACCAGCGCGCGGCTGTTGCGGTGCGGCGGCTCCACGCCCAGCAGCGCGGCGCTGTCCGGCGCGTTGCGGCCGATCATGTCGGCGTTCAGCACCGCCACGATCGCCTCCTTCGGCACCGTGGGGTGCGCGGAGTACCAGCGCGACCCGATCAGCCCGCGCTCCTCCGCGCCGTGCCACACGAAGAGCGCCGTCCGCCGCCCCGGGTGGCGCACGAAGGCGCGGCCGATCGCCAGCATCGCCACGCTGATCGTGGCGTTGTCGTCCGCGCCGTTCCAGATCGAGTCGCCGGAGATGGGAAAGCGCACGCCGTCGTGGTCCTGGTGCCCGCTATACAGCACGTACTCGCCGCGGAGCGAGTCGTCCGTCCCCGGCACCTTCGCCACCACGTTCACCGACGGGTAGATGAACGACTCGGTGGTGATGCGGGCCAAGAGGCGCTGCCCCGGCTGCCGCATCGCCCCCTGCATCCCCGCGCGCAGCCAGATGACCGGCGCGCGCGACGGCCGCGGCGCCTCCACCCCCGCCGAGTCCAGCCCGTACGTCCCGCGGTTGTTGTACGAGGAAAGGATGTCGAACTGCGCGTTGGAGATGGAGTCCGACACCAGCAGCACGGCCGCCGCGCCGCGCGCCTGGATCAGCGCCGCCCGCTCGCGCAGCGCGCCCCAGGTGTAGCGCCACTCCCGGAGGCTCACCCAGCGCGGCGGCAGCACGCGCGGCGGCGTGACCATCGCCGCGACGGCCTTGCCGCGCAGGTCCATCGCCGCGAGCGCGGCACTGTCCGCGGTGCCGACCCACACCACCGGCGCATCCACGGTGGCGTCGGTGGGCGAGACGAGCGTGGCCTCGCGCCAGAGGGGGAGCGCGCGCCCGCCCACCTCGATGCGGCTGGTGTTGGCCACGCGCACGCGGCGCATGGGCCAGAACTGGAACCAGCTGCCGTCGTCGCCGGCGGGCTGCAGGCCGGCGGCGCGGGCGCGCTCGGCCAGCCAGGCGGAGGCGCGCAGCTCGTCCAGCGTTCCCGCCTCGCGACCGCGGAAGGTGTCCGACGCCATCGTGGCCAGCTCGCGCCGCAGGTCCGCCTCGCGGATGGTCCTGAACGCGGGCGGATTGCCGCCGGTGGCGGGGCGCGAGGTGACCGTCAGCTGCGCATCCTGAGCGGCGGCGGCGCGCGGCCCGGGGGCGAGCGCGAGCAGGGCAAGGGCGAGCGGAAGCGCGCGAAGTCTCGTCATCTGCGGACCCGGAGTCGGTCGGGGGAATTCGGGAGATGGGAATGGCGGGAGATTATATCGCCGCCTTCCCCGGCCGGCGATGCAATCCCCAATCCCCCCCGGGACTCACGCGGAGACGCGGAGGCGCGGAGAGCTCACCGTTGCTGGTGATTTCTCCGCGCCTCGTTGTTTTCATCCGATGCGAATCCGTTACCGGCTTCGCCGCGATCATCGATCCTTCGGCCTGCAACCAATTGCATGGTCCGAGGTTATGATGTGGACGCGGTCACGATGACGCCGGCCGGGGACATCGACTTGGGGACGACGGGCTCAGATGCCGGTTTCGCGGAAGAGGCGCAGGCGCAGGGCGGCGCGGTCGGCGGTGCGCTCGGGGGGCCAGACGGTGGCGAGGCCGGCAACGCACCGCGCCACGGCGTCGTGCACCGCGCGCCACGAGCCCAGCTGGCGGAGCGTGCGCGCGATCCACCACCCCGGCACCGCGTCGGCCAGCGCGAAGAGGTCGGCCAGGCGCTCGGCGGGGCGGCCGTATCCCTCGTCCGCCAGGCAGACGGAGCCGCCGGCCTCGCCGGCCAGGACGTGCGCCACCTGGTGGCGGAGCGCCAGGAAGCGGTCCACGCCGAGGATGCAGCCGTTCACCAGCACCGGGTGCACGCCGTGGCACAGCGGGAGCGTCATCCCCACCGCGTCGGAGCGGAAGGTGAAGATCTCCACGTGGCAGCCGGTGGCCGCCAGCAGCGCCCGCACCTGGTCCGGCGTGGCGGGCGCGCCCAGGCCGGCATAGTCGTCCACGGCACCGCGGGCAGCCGCCACCAGGCGAGCGGCCGACGCTATCACTCTGGCGTCGCTCGACATCCTTCGTCTCCGCTCGCCCCGTTCACGCTCGCCGGCGGCCTGTGGGCCACGGCCTCCGGCCCGATCATCTCCACATCCTCTGAAACACGTCCAGCCCTCCCTTGTTCCGCCAACTTGTATGTGCATTTTGTCGCATCTTCAAATCTCATAAACGGATGAAGATCTCTGCTCTGTCCATGTGATAGGACCGATGCGCCGAAACGTTCTATGCACACCCAACAGTCCCTTACACGAAATAAAATCGTCACATCCAGACATGGCGAATCACCCCCGGGGGCTGCTGCGTTCCCTGAGGGAAAAGAACCGGGTGGCGGCGGGGGCCGCCCTCCACCACGAACGCCGTACAGGCCGTCCGCCGACCCCCGCCGCGAATCTCGAAACGCAAAAAGCCCCACCCGGCGCTTCGCCAGGCAGGACTTCAACGCGTCCCAAGGTTTGCAACTCAATCCGGCTGAAAATGTAAGTCGCCCGCTCTCGGCCGTCAACCCCAGGCACCGGAATGTTCGCCGTCCGGGGCGCGCCACGCTCAGAGCTTGCCCCGCTCCACCGCCTCTTTCAGCTGATACCACCAATCGGGCAGCGTGCTACGCGCGGTGAGCATCCGCCGCAGCCCGTCGAGCGCGTCGAGCTTGCGGAGCTTCTCTCCGCCAGGCGGGGCAATGGCTCCAAGGAAGCGGGAGATCGCGTCCGGCGAGGGGAAGGGGGTATCTCCCGCCTCCGCCTCACGTGGGGCGGCGGCACGGCCGTGGCCGGTGCGCACCCACTCGGCCGTGGTGCCCCCCAGCTCGGCGATGCGCTGCACCGTGTAACCGTGCGGCATCGCGCCCCCCGTTTCCCAGCGCGCGATCGAGCCCGCGTGCACGCCCAAGCGCCGCGCCAGCTCGTCGCGTCTCCATCCGTTCCGCTCCCGCACGATGCGGATCCGATGGCCAACCGCCCGCCGTTCCTCGGTTTTCATCACCCCTCGTCTGTTTCCCCCGGTGGTTGACAATTTCCTCACCAGTGGTGAGATTGTTATAAGTGTTAAAGCAGTATAACACAGGTGTCAATGCGTTTCGTATCTGGAACGCACGGCGGTCCCCTTTCCTACCAACGGAGGTCAGCCATGCAGGCACGTGATCCAGAGGTCGTTCCCGATCCCCCGAGCGAGCCGGTGGTGCGCCGCGTCCGCCGGCTCGCGCCCGGGTTCATCCCACCCTCCGCCGCGCGGCAGGCCGACGCGGCGGAGCCGGAGGGGCGGCTGCTTCGTCCCGCGGCGGCGTGCCCGCGCTGCGGCGCGCGGCCGGCGATGCGGGTTACGCAGGTGATGGTGCACGCGCTGGACGGGCAGCCGGCCGGCGCGCGCGTGGGCACGTACCAGTGCCAGCGCCGCGGCTGCGGCGCCATCTACGACCTCAGCGTGGCGGCGTACCAGCGCGCCAGCTGAGGCAACGCTCTCTCTGCCGCGGCGGACACCCCTCCATCCGCTGCGCTACAACCCGCAAATCCGAACGGCGGCCGGGCCATGCCCCGGCGGCAGGACCCGTGAACCGGCGCCGAACCCCGGCGTCGGGAGATCGTCGTGCGCGGAAGCTCCGCGCGGGGCGGGACCGTTTGCGCGCGGAGGTGCGAGATGGATTCCCCGATTCGAGGAGGCATCGTCCTGGGGGCGGGGCTCGGGGCGATGCTGCTGCAGCACTCCGACACCGCCGCCGTGGCCGAGGTGCCGGACGCGGGGATTGCCCTCCCGCGCGGCGGCGAGGGCGAGATGGACCCGCTGAACACGGTGGGGCTGGCGCTGCTGGCCTACGGACTGGTGCAGCTGCTGTCCAAGGTGGTCGACAAGCTCCCGGTGTGGCGCGGCGACGCCCACGCCGGCCCCGCGCCCGCGGCCGCCGCGGCCCCGCAGGGAGACGGCGGCTTCACCGCCGAGGACCGCAAGCGGCTGGAGCGCGTGTACGAGCAGGCCGTGGCCGACCGCCAGCGGATCGAGCGGCTGGAGGAGTCGGTGCGCGAGCAGCTGGCCGTGCAGCAGCGCCTGGTGGGCCAGGCGCTCGACGACCTGCGCTCGCTGAACACGCAGATGGAGAACGTCCTGCGCAAGCTGCGCGCGGTGTGGACGCGGATCGGACGGCGGAGGAAGGATCGCGGGTGAAGAAAGTGCGAGAGTGCGGGAGTGCGGGACGAGCATGGGTGGAAAGATTACGGAGCAGCGGTGGCGGCTTTCTGGCGCATCCGAAAGTGCCACCGACGCTCGCTCCCGTCGATAACGGCGAGTGGTGCCATCACTTCGCTACGCACGAACAGCGCTGGACATTCTGGAAATGATTACGGTGAACGGGTGAGGCCCTTCGCCACGGCTTGACGAATCTTCTGGTCCGATGAATGCTTGTGTACAGGGTGCGCGCCCCGTTCCGTACATTTCCAATCTACACATCTGTCGAAGGAGCGTGAGCGAATGTCCGATCATCGTTCCGAGCCCGATTGGATCGCGCGGGCCCGCGCAGCCGGGTACAAGATCACTCCCGCCACGCGGGACGACTTCCCCGAGCCAGAGTACACGCTGCCTTCCCGGCGCGCGGCGCTGCTGCTGGGCATCCGCCGCGCGCTCCGGCGGTTGCTGCCGCGGTCCAAAGCCGATCGGGTGCCGCATGTCCCTGTTCATTGATGCATGTGCCCTCGCCAAGCGCTACCTGCCCGAGGGCCGCAGCAGCCAGCGGATGAAGGAGATCATGGGCCGTTCCAGACGCTGGGGCGGCCTGGTCGTTTCAAGCTTCATCGAAATCGAGGTCGTCTCCGCGATCGCGAAGGCGGCGCGCGAGTTCGGGAACCCCCTGGGCCGAAATGCGGCGTTGCGCGAGGTGCCGCGAACCGTCGACGCATTCCAGCGCGCCTACCGGAGCGGTGCGTTCACCATCGTCGATGCGGACGATGCGATCGTGCAGGCGGGGATCGCGGAACTGCGGTCGCACCCGCAGCACGAGATCGGAGCCGGCGACGCCATCCACCTCGCGACCGCGGTGGGACTCGCGAACGGCGCGTATGCTCCGCTCGTGTTCGTCACCTCCGATCAGGGGCTGTATGCGGCTGCCCGAGCCCACGGGCTTCACGTGTTGAACCCGAACTACGAGGGATCGGAACGGCTGGACACGCTCTTCCGATGATCGCCATCACTGCCACGAAAGCGGCCCCCCGCCCCATCCCGGCGAGGGGCCGCTTCTTGCAACGGGGGGCGCGCGGTTCCATCGTCATCTTCCACCGCGGTTCAACGCGATCGTCCCCATCTCCCGAGGCGCGATGAGCGAGACGGGTGCAGGCGTGGGTCCCGGGCGCATCACCCCCGACGAGCTGGAGCGCGCCATCCGCTCCGGCGCCGTCGACACCGTGATCGTCGCCATCACCGACATGCAGGGGCGGCTGATGGGCAAGCGCGTGACCGGCTCGTTCTTCCTGGAGAACGCGCACCACGGCACGCACTTCTGCACGTACCTGCTGGGCACGGACATGGAGATGACCACCCCGTCCGGGTACCGGCTGACCAACTGGGAAACCGGCTATGGCGACTGGCTGGCCGACCCCGACTGGAGCACGCTGCGCGTCATCCCCTGGCTGGAGAAGACCGCGCTGGTGCTGGCCGACGCGAAGGACGAGGAGAGCGGCGCGCTCATCCCCATCGCCCCGCGCGGCATCCTGAAGCGGCAGATCGAGCGCGCGTCGGGGCTCGGCCTGGCGCCGAAGATGGCGAGCGAGCTGGAGTTCTACGTCCTGAAGGAGACGTACGAGCAGGCGGCCGAGAAGGGCTTCCACAACCTGACCCCGTTCGGCTGGTACAACGAGGACTACCACCTGCTGCAGGCCACCAAGGCCGAGCCGCTGTACCGCCGCTTCCGCAACGAGATGACGGCGGCGGGCGTGCCCATCGAGTTCAGCAAGGGCGAGGCGGCGCCGGGGCAGCACGAGGTGAACATCCACTACGCCGACGCGCTGGAGGCCGCCGACCGGCACGCGCTGTTCAAGCACGGGGTGAAGGAGATGGCGTGGCAGAGCGGGAACGCCGTAACCTTCATGGCCAAGCCCGACCACCGCTGGACCGGCAACAGCGCCCACGTGCACGTGAGCGTGTGGGACGCCGACGGCCGCCGCAACGTGTTCCACCACGAGGGCGCCGAGCCGTACGGGATGAGCGACACCATGCGCTGGTTTCTGGGCGGGATGATGCACGCCGCGCGCGAGCTGGCGTTCTTCATCGCCCCGTTCGTGAACAGCTACAAGCGCTACGCGGTGGCCAGCTGGGCGCCGGTGAACGTGGTGTGGGGCCGCGACAACCGCACCTGCGGCTTCCGCGTGGTGGGAAGCGGCCCCTCGCTGCGCGTGGAGAACCGGCTGCCGGGCGGCGACGCGAACCCGTACCTGTCGTACGCGGCCATCCTGGGCGCGGGGCTGTACGGCATCGAGCACCGCCTCGAGCCGCCGGAGCAGTTCCACGGCAACGGCTATGCGGCCACCGGCGTTCCCCGCATCCCCCGCGCGCTCTGGGAGGCGGCCCAGCTGCTGGAGCAGAGCACCGTCGCCCGCGAGATCTTCGGCGACGACGTGGTGCAGCACTACGCCAACACCGCCCGGGTCGAGCAGGAGACGTACGACGCGGTGGTGACGAGCTGGGAGCGGGAGCGGTATCTGGAGCGGGGGTGACGGAAGTGCGGGAGTGCGGGAGTGCTGAGTGCTGAGTGCTGAGTGCTGAGTGCTGAGTGCTGAGTGCCAGATGGCGGGGCGCGCCCTCGGCCTCGCGCCCTCTCCGGCCGGCCTAGGCCGTCCACCTCTCCCGTACCGGGAGAGGTAGCTGGGCCATCACTCGCGCGGCGCGGATGCGCTCGTGCGGCCGGTGCGATGCGGGTGACGCGCACCGAACCTTCGTCCGCACCGATGGAGTCCGCGCAGGCGGACTGCGTGCCGTTGTAGCCGCGACGCCGCGACTTCAGTCGCATTTTCGGCCCACACGTATCGCACCATCTCCACCGCGATCCACCGACGCACTAACGCACTAACGCACTAACGCACTAACGCACTCACGCACTCACGCACTCACGCACTCACGCACTTCGAAACCATGCGCGTCGCAGTCCTTTTCGGTGGCACCAGCGCGGAGCGCGACGTCTCCATCGCGAGCGGGGCGCAGGTGGTTTCGGCGCTGCGCACGGGCGGGCACGACGTCGTTGCCATCGACACCGCGCGCGGGGCGCTGAGCCCGGCCGAGGAGCAGCGGCTGCTGACCGCCGGCGTGGCGCCCGCTCCGCCCGGGCAGGACGAGCTGGCCATGATCCGCGCGGGCTCGGCGGGGTCGCTGCTGGCCGGCGCCGACCTGCGCGACATCGACGTCGTCTTCCTGGTCCTGCACGGCGGCACGGGCGAGGACGGCACGATTCAGGCGCTCCTCGACCTCACCGGCATCCCCTACGTGGGGAGCGGGCACGGGGCCAGCGCCACGGCCATGGACAAGGACGTGTCCAAGCGCCTCTTCCGCGCCGCCGGCATTCCCACGCCCGAGTGGCGGATGGCGCCCGCGGATGCGGCGGAGGTCGAGGCGGCGCTGGGGTGGCCCGTGGTGGTGAAGCCGAACAAGCAGGGCTCCACGGTGGGGCTCACGGTGGTGAAGGAGCCGGGGCAGCTCGCGGGCGCCATCGCCGAGGCCTTCCGGCACGACGACGAGGTGATGCTGGAGCGCTTCGTTCCCGGCCGCGAGCTGACCTGCGGCATCCTGGGCGGACAGGCGCTGGCGGTGGGCGAGATCGTGCCGCGGCGCGGCGAGATCTTCGACTACGAGAGCAAGTACCAGCACGGCGGCGCCGACGAGATCTTTCCCGCCGGGCTGACGGACGAGCAGACGCGCGCGATCCAGGAGCTGTCGCTGCGGGCGCACCGCGCGCTGAAGCTGGAGGGCTTCAGCCGCGTGGACTTCCGCATGGACGCCGAGGGCGGGATCTGGTGCCTGGAGGTGAACACGCTGCCGGGGATGACGGCCACCAGCCTCCTCCCGCAGTCCGCCACCGCCGCCGGGATCCCGTTCCCCCAGCTCTGCGACCGCATCTGCCGCCTCGCGCTGGAGAAGAGGAATCGAAATGCGTGAGAATGGCCATCGACGCGCCGCACCCGTGTCCGCACCGATGAAGTCCGCGAAGGCGGACTGCGTGCCGTTGTAGCCGCCACTTCAGTGTCATCTTCCAACGCATGCACCTTGCACCTTGCACCTTGCACCAGGCACCAGGCACTCGGAACTCAGCACTCAGCACTCAGCACTCAGCACTCAGCACTCAGCACTCAGCACTCAGCACTCAGCACTCAGCACTCAGCACTCAGCACTCAGCACTCAGCACTC
>NZ_DATIND010000014.1 GCF_035474595.1 Longimicrobium sp. | reverse complement strand
CTCCCGGTTTGCTTTACGGCCGGTGGCTATGGCGCGGGGGATCCACCCGATCCCATCCCGAACTCGGAAGTGAAAACCCGCTGCGCGGATGGTACTGCCGGGGCCACCCGGTGGGAGAGTACGGCGCCGCCGGCCAACTCTACAACAGCATCGCCCGCCTCGATTCACTTCGAGGCGGGCGGTGCTGTTTTTTTTGTGTCTCGAACTCAGGAACTCGGTCCGAGAACCGGGCATCCGCGCGATTTCCCCGAATCCCGCTGGATCTCACGCGGAGACGCGGAAGACGCAGAGGAGTTCGGCGTGCGGACTGGTGGTGGTGCGCGCCCACGGCCCCTGCGCCCTCTCCGGCCGGCCGAGGCCGTCCACCTCTCCCGTACCGGGAGAGGTAGCTGGCAGGGGCATCGGCGCCAGCTCCACATCCCGGCGCGGGGAGGTTCGGAAAGCGCGCGGATGCTGGAGAGCCACCTTCTCCCGGGGACGGGCCCGGGACGGGAGAGGGTCGCGCCCTCCGGCGCGGGGTGAGGGCGGCGCGAGGCCCGCGGGACGCTCAGTGCTAGTGCGGGAGCTGCGCGGAGGCGTACACCACGTCTCTGTGGAAGCCGGAGAGGATGATCAGGGCGGCGGCGCCGGCGGCGATCGCCAGGAGCACGGTGCGGCTGGAATCGAAGCGGCGCGTCTGCACCGAGCGGACATCGGCGAGCGGGATAGCGGCGCGCACGCCGGCCGGGGTACGGCCGACCACGCTGTCGGCGGAGATCGCGGGGGCGAAGAGGCGGATGCTGCTGTTGTCGCCGCGCACGACGCGCACGTGCTCGGGGAGCGGCGCGGGGAGGGGCTGCGCCGCGGGCTGGTACGAGGTGCAGGCGCCCAGCAGGAGCGCGAAGGCCGCGGCGATGGAGCGGGTCGGCAGGGGCATGGGCGAGAAATCGCTTGGGTGGAAGGATGGACCGAGCGTATCAACGCGTGCCGGGGTGCGGATGTGACGGGATGCGTGAGGGATGCGCGCCCGAAGGGCCGGGAACCCGCCGCGCGGGGACAACCAGGAGAAATCGCGTCCCATGCTGGCGCGGCGGGGGCCCGGCGCGGTTGGCAACGGTCGTATCGTTGCCTACCGCGCGCGCAGCCCGGTTTGGCGCCTCGGCGCCAAACACGCCCAAACCCTGCGGTTGCGGTTCAGCGAACGCCGGCGGGCACCACTCTAATGGCCGGAGTCCACGATCTGGCGGAGCCGGGCCTGCACCTGGAGCGTGGCGTCGTACCAGTAGCCGTCGGCGGCGTCGCGCGCGGGGAGGACCACGATGCCGGCGACGTTGCGGCCGAAGTCCACCCACGGGTAGAAGCCGGACGCGCCCGGGCTGCTGATCTGCGTGGCCCTGCCCGCGCCGTCGACCGCGTCGCGCCAGACGCCCAGCCCGTAGCCGTGCACGCCCGTGCGCGGCGTTTCCGTCATCGGCGCGGTGCCCACGTTGTCGCGGGTGAGCTCGGCGAGCGCGGCGGCGGAGAGGACCTGGTGCCCGTTCCACGCGCCGCCCGCCAGCAGCATCCGCAGCAGCATGCCGTACTCGGGGACGGTGGTGATGGCGCCGCCGGCGAGGACCGGGTTGCCGCCTTCCCACCGCGTCTTGCGCCAGCCCAGCGGGCCGGCCACGCGCTCGGCGAAGAGCGCGTTCCAGCTCTGCCCCGTGGCCACCTCGGCCAGGCGCCCGGCCACGGTGAACGACGAGCCGCCGTAGCGGAACTCCGTTCCCGGCGCGTAGGCCGGCGGCGTGGCGGCGATCTGCCGGCTGCAGGCGTCCAGGGTGCTGCCGGCGTCGAAGAGGCAGGCCTGCCCGTCGGCCAGGCCGGAGGTGTGCGACAGCAGCTGGCGCGGGGTGATGGCGGCCGCGGCGCCGGCGAGGTACGGCAGCCGCGCGGAGGCCGGCTCGCCCAGCGAGAGCTTGCCGGCGTCGGCCAGCGTCAGGATCGCGACGCCGGTGAGCCACTTGCTGGCCGAGGCGGCGGGGAGCTCGCTGGTTTCGTTGAACGCGCCGCGGTAGCGCTCGCACACCACCCGGCCGTCGCGCACCAGCAGGAGCGCGGCGCCGAACGCGCTGTGGCTCTCGGCGGTGCTGTCGACGAAGCGCGCGATGGACTGGTACGCGGGGTCGCACGAGCCGGTGGCCGCGGCGGTCGGCAGATCCATGCAGGCGGAGGCCGCGAGCGCGGCGGCGATGCCGGCGAGCAGGGTCGGGAAGGCTTGCATCGTTCCTCGGCGGGGCGGGGGATCGGGTCGTGGTCGCCCCATGAACGCCTGCCGGTCGCGCGGGTCTGACCGTGGTGCAGCGAACTGCTGTCCCGGTGCGGCGAACGGCGGACGCGCCGATTCCGCCATCCCCCGTCACGTATCACATTCCAGTGAATCGGCCCGCCTGAACAGTGCGCTTGCCGGAGTGGCAAGCGATCCCCGGTCGCCATCGCGGTCGAAGAGCCGCACGTCTCCTCGGGGACGCAACGCCCGGATTGTCTCCTCCGCCGATCCTCTATTCCCCCTGAAAACCCTCGCGAATCAACAGGTTTTCGAATCTGCGAAACAAGACTATGGCGCTCGTGACCCACGTGAGGCATATTCTCCCCACGGTGCGGACGCGACGCCCCGACGGCGTTGCGGCATCCGCGTCCGGCGCGTATCTTCGGGGCCAACACGTTCGCCCCCGCCGGATCCTGCCACGCGCATCTCGCGCCCTTCAGGCCAACGCGCAATGAGCGACACTGCCGAGAACGACGTCCCGATCACTGTGCTGATCGTAGACGACGAAGAGCTGCTGGTGAAGAGTTGCGGCCAGATCCTCTCCAGCGAGGGGTACTCGGTGCACACCGAGGGGCGCGGGCGCAACGCGCTGGACTTCGTGCGCCGCCAGCGGCCGGACATCGTGCTGACCGACCTGATGCTGCCCGACATGGACGGCCTGGCGCTGCTGAAGGAGATCAAGAAGCTGGCGCCCGAGACGCTGGTGGTGATGATCACCGGCTTCGCCACGGTGGACAGCTCGGTCGAGGCCATCCGCGCCGGGGCGTACGACTACATCCCCAAGCCGTTCACCGCCACGCAGCTGCGCATCCTCATCGGCCGCGCGGCGCAGCAGGTGAAGCTGGTGCGCGACAACGCCAGCTTGCGCGACCAGCTGAAGAAGCACTACAGCTTCGATAACATCATCGGCACCAGCGACTCGATCCAGAAGGTGTTCTCGGTGGTGAGCCGCGTGGCGCCCACGGAGGCGAGCGTCTTCATCTCGGGCGAGAGCGGCACGGGGAAGGAGCTGATCGCCCGCGCCCTCCACGCCAACAGCCGGCGCTCGGCTCGGCCGTTCACCGCCATCAACTGCGCGGCGCTCCCCGACAACCTGCTGGAGACCGAGCTGTTCGGCCACGAGAAGGGCGCGTTCACCAGCGCCGACCGCGAGCGCCGCGGGCTGCTGGAGCTGGCGGCGGGCGGCACCTTCTTCATGGACGAGATCTCGGAGATGAGCATGGAGCTGCAGGCCAAGCTCCTGCGCGTGATCCAGGAGCGGAAGATCCGGCGCGTGGGCGGCGGCGAGGAGATCCCCATCGACGTGCGCTGGGTGTCGGCCACCAACCGCGACCCCGACCAGGCGGTGCGCGACGGCCACCTGCGCCAGGACCTGCTGTACCGCCTGAACGTGGTGCCGGTGAAGCTGCCGCCGCTGCGCAACCGCCGCGAAGACATCCCCGCGCTGGCGCAGCACTTCCTGCGGCGCTACGCGCAGGAGTACGACCGCGACAACCTGCGCTTCAGCAGCGAGTCGATGCGCGTGCTGGTGGAGTACGAGTGGCCGGGGAACGTGCGCGAGCTGCAGAACGTGGTGGAGCGCATCGTCTCGATGTGCCTGCCGGGGCAGGAGATCTTTCCCGAGGACATGCCCGAGGAGCTGTCCATGCGCCGCGCGCCCAACGGCAAGGCGGGCGCGGTGGCGGCGTTCTCGAGCGACCTGCCCTTCCACGACGCCAAGAACGACGCGATCTCGATCTTCGAGAAGCAGTACCTGAGCGACCTGCTGGACCGCCACAACGGCAACATCTCGCAGGCCGCGCGCAACGCGGGGATCGACCGCAAGACGATCCACCGCATGCTGGCCAAGTACGAGATCGAAGGCCGCGACTAGGCTTGCAATCGACGGATGCGGAACGGGATCGGCCCCTCGCGGCGATGGATGCTCGCGAGGGGCCGATCTTCTTTTCAACCGATGGTTTGGGCGTGTTTGGCGCCGAGGCGCCAAACCGGGCTGCGCGCGCGGTAGGCAACGATACGACTGTTGCCAACCGCGCCAGGCCACCGCCGCGCCGCGGGTCGATGCGGATCCGCGGCTTCTGCTCGCGCGCGGCGGCGTCCCGGCCCTTCGGGCGCGCATCCCTCACGCGGCCCTCACCCGAAAAAGCGAAGAGCCGGGACAAAACCGCCGTCCCGGCTCTTCACTTCTTCGACCTCTCCCGACAGCAGGAGAGGTGAACCGATCCGCGTCTACCGCTCCCGCTGCTGCGTGGCCGAGCCCATCACGCGGCGGCCGGTGGTCGGGGTGGGCGGGCCGGAGAGGCGCGGCTCGCGCTGGCGCGCCTGGCCCATCACCGCGCGCGCCAGGTCGCGCTCGATGGGCTCGGGGGCGGCCAGCCCCTGGTTCATCAGCACCACGATGGCCATGTGCTCCTCGGGGTACCACGCCACCTGCGCGCGGAAGCCGGAGACGGCGCCGTCGTGGTGCAGGTAGGGGCCCGCCTCGGTGGTGTCCACCATCATCCCGTAGCCGTACGCCATCCGCACGCTGGTCTCCGTTGGCGGCGCGGGCGTGGTCATCTCGCGGAACGACGCGGGGGAAAGGACGCGCCCCTCGCCCAGCGCGACCTCCCACTTCGCCAGGTCCTCGGCGGTGGAGCAGAGCGAGCCGGCGGCGTACAGCACCGACGGGTCCCACGGCGCGGCGCGCACCGTCTTCCCGCCGCGGCTGCGGACGAAGCCCGCGGGGACCGGGGCGCTCAGCTCGCCGCAGTAGTGCGTGTCGCCCAGCCCCAGCGGGGTGAAGAACTGGTCGCGCAGGTAGTCGGCGTACCCCTGCCCGGTCACTTCCTCGATCACCAGCCCCAGCAGGTAGTAGCCGGAGTTGCTGTAGTGGAAGGCCGTTCCCGGCGCGAACTGCAGCGTGCGGCTGGCCAGCTCCTCCACCAGGCGCGCGGGGGCCAGCGGCTGGTGGAACTCGCGCAGGAACTCGGTGAAGTTGGGCACCCCCGCCGTGTGGTTCAGCAGCCGGCGGATCGTGACCTCCTGGTACACCGGCGGCAGCCCGTCCACGTAGCGCGTGACCGCGTCGTCCAGCGAAAGCCGGCCCTGCTCGTTCAGGCGCAGGATGGCCGCGGCCGTGAACTGCTTGCTGACCGAGGCGATCTGGTACTCGGTGCGGGCGGTGGCGGCGCGCTCGCGCGGCGGGTTCACCACGCCGTAGCCGCGCTCCATCACCACCCGCCCGTCCTTCACGATGACGACGCTGAGGCCGGGGATGGACTGGTACTCCATCGCGTGGCGGGCGATGGAGTCGAGCTGCATGGCAAGGCGTGCGGAGGCGCCGCCGTCGCCCGCGCCGGGGGCGGAGGCGAATGCGACGAGCTGGGCCGCGGCCGGACGCGCGGACGCACAGGCGAGCAGGACGGCGAGTGCCGTGGGGCGGAAACGCATGGGGCGTGGCGGATGGAACGGGGTGTGGCCGGGAGATATGCCGCTGCGTGACGGTTCTGCTGCGCGCAGGACCCCCGCGCCAGGTGTGCGCGCGGGCGCACGCTCGCGTGGGCGAGACGTGTTCTGCGGTGGATCTGGGTTGTGAATGGGCTGCGGGAGGGGACCCGCCCGGACCACGATGCTGCCTCCGGATGCGGCCGTGGGGGCCGTCGAGGAGGGAGGGATGCCTCAGGGAATAAATCTACGTCGCCACGAGCTTCGTGAGAAGTGCCGCGATCGGCGGACCGCCTGGCGCGGACGAATCCTAATCCGTGACTAACTGCGTCCTGTGGTAGCGGCGCGGAGCAGCTCGCGCGTGGCCGCCTCCGGATCGGCGGCGCGCATCACGGCGCTGATGACCGCCACGCCCGCGGCGCCCGCGCGCACCACCTCGCCCGCGTTCGCCGCCGCGATCCCACCGATGCCGACCACGGGGATGCGCACCGCCGCCGCCACCTGGGCGATGCGCGCGCAGCCGACGGCGCTTCCCGCGTCGGCCTTGCTCCCGGTCTCGTACACCGGCCCGGCCCCCACGTAATCCGCGCCGCCCCGCTCGGCCGCGCGCGCCAGCTCCGCCGTCTCCGCGCTGATGCCGATGAGGAAGCCGCCCGGCACGATCCGCCGCGCCGCCTCGACGGGAAGGTCGTCCTGCCCCAGGTGCACGCCGTCGGCGCCGGCGGCGAGGGCCACGTCCAGCCGGTCGTTCACCCACAGCAGCGCTCCCGCGGCCCGCGTCTCCACCCGCAGCGCGCGGGCGAGCTCCACCTGCTCGCGCGCCGCCTGGTCCTTGCCGCGCAGCTGGATGGAGGGCGCACCGCCGCGCAGCGCCGCCCGCACGACGTCCACGATCGCGCGCCCCTCGCCACAGCTGGGGTCGGTGATGACGATGAGAGAAAGGCGGTCGCGAAGGCCGGTCATGCGCGGGGAGATGGTGGTCGGCAGATAGAGATGATCGTCAGCGGGAGATGGTGCGTGGCGATGATGAGGCGTGCGAGGGAAATCTCGTCACGCGTGGAAAGATTCGCGAAAATGCGAGTGAACTCGCGGCTACAACGGCACGCAGTCCGCCTTCGCGGACTTCATTTCGGTGACGGGGCGGGGTGGGTGCGCGGGGCCACCTTCGCCCTCTCGCACTCTCGCACTTCTTCACCGTGCCCCTCGCGCCTCCGCCTGCGCGGCACGCTTCGCGGCGTTGTGCTCGGCCAGGGTGCGGGTGAAGACGTGCGTGCCGTTGGGGCGCGCGACGAAGTACAGGTAGTCCGCCGGCGCGGGGTTCAGTGCGGCCTGGATCGCGCCCTGGCTGGGGGAGGCGATGGGGCCCGGCGGGAGGCCCGCGTGCGTGTAGGTGTTGTACGGACTGGCCGACACCGACGCGATGTCGCGGTAGAGCAGGCGCGCGCGCTGCTGGCCGAGCGCGTACTGCACCGTGGGGTCGGCCTGCAGGCGCATCCCCTTCCGCATCCGGTTGCGGTACACGGCGGCAATGGTGGGGCGCTCGTGCCAGTCCTTGGCCTCGCGCTCCACGATCGAGGCGAGGGCCACCACCTCGCGCTCGCTCATCCCCGAGGCGGGGAGCTGCGCCCGCATCTGCGGCGTCCACGCGGACTTGTAGCGCTGCACCATCGCCGCGACCGCCTTCTCCACCGGCGTGCCGAGGGGGAAGACGTAGGTCGCCGGGTAGAGATAGCCCTCCAGCGTGGGCCCGGGGACGCCGTAGCGGCGCGCGGCCGCCGTGTCCACCAGCCGCGCGTGGATGGAGTCCTCGTTGCCGCCCAGCGCGGCCGCAACCCGCGCGGCGATCTGGCGCGCCGTCCATCCCTCGGGAACCACGATGCGCGCCTTCACCACGTCGCCGCGCACCAGCTTGCCCACGATGGTCTTCCACGACTCGCCCGAGCGGAACTCGTAGATGCCGGGCTTCAGCTTCGACGCCGCGTCCTGTGCCTTCGCATAGCGCCGGAACTTGTCGCCCGAATCGACGATGCCGCGCTTCGCCAGCGAGTCGGCGACCGCGGGGAGAGCCGCGCCCGCGGGAACGGTGACACGCAGCGGCGGGCCGTGCGGGTTGCCGCCGCCGTCCGTCGCGCACGCGGCGAGCGTCGCGAGGAGAGCGACGAGTGCGAAAGTGCGAAAGTGCGAGAGTGCGAAAGTGCGGAACGGCGCGCGCATCTTCATCACCCCTGCGCCTCGCGCGGGCGCTGGCGGAGCCAGGCGTCCAGGATCAGCGCGGCGGCGGCGGCGTCGATGCGCTCCTTCTGCTCGCGCTCGCTGCGCTTCAGCCCCATCCCGCGGACCGCGCGCTCGGCGGCCACGGAGGTGAGCCGCTCGTCGACCCAGTGCACGGGCAGCCCCGTGCGCCGGGCCAGGTCATCGCCGAACTGGCGGACTTCCTTCGTCCACTCCGTCTCATCTCCCGAAAGGTCCAAGGGTAGTCCCACCACGGCGTCCTCCACCTCGTGCTCCTCGATGAGCTTCGCGATCTCCGCCCACGGCGGGCGCTTCCCCGCGCGCCGCTGCAGCGTGGTCAGCGGCGACGCGATCGTGCGCGTGGGGTCTGTCAGCGCCACGCCGATGCGGCGCTCGCCGTAGTCCAGGGCCATCGTCCGGGGCATCTGCTCGCTTCGCGAGAGTACGAAAGTACGGAAGTGCGAGAGTACGAAAGCTACGCAACCGCGGGGCCGTCTGCATCACCCCAAACGCAGCGACGGCCCGCCGCGATGGTGGGCCGTCGCATCATCTCCTTGCTTCGGGCGCGTTCCCGCGGCATCCCGGGATCTCACGCGGAGACGCAGAGAACTCACCGCATGCACCGGCTCCCGTCGCGCACCGCAATCTCCCCATCACCAATCTGATGTCCGCGAAGGCGGACTGCGTGCCGTTGTAGCCGCGAGTTCACTCGCACTTCCCACTGCGATGCCGATCACCCGCCGCTCAGCTCTGCAGCCGCCCCAGCGCCTCGTCCAGCGACGCTCCCGAGGCGAGCGACTGGTAGACGGCGCCGAGGGTGTCGCCGCTGCCGAAGAGGAGGCGCGAGCGGCCGGGCTCGGCGGGGACCTCCATCACCACCACGCCCGCGCCGGCCACCCGGCCCAGCAGGTCGGTGAAGAAGCCGGTGGACAGATGGCAGCCGGCGGGGCCGCCGTCGCTCCCCGCCTCCAGCCAGTTCACCAGGTCCAGCGCGCCCACGCCGGGGTGAAGGCGACGGTGCTCCACGCGCCCCCAGCCGATCCGCTCGAAGTAGTCGCTCACCCCCTGCCAGAAGCGCCCGGCGTCCAGCTCGCCCGCGTCGCCGCCGCCGGAGAGGTGGCCGGCCAGAGCGGCGTGCACCGCCTCGCCCGCCTCGTAGCCCACCTGCCGCAGCAGGTTCACGGCCTCCAGCGGCTCGCGGTCGCTGGCCAGCGCGCGGCGCATCGACGAGATCATTCCCGCGGGGATCTGCACGAACTTCGCTTCGGTGGCGATGGCGGTGTCGGTCATAGGAGCCCCAGCTGGGCGGTGGCGGGTTGGGTGGTCGGGTCGGGTTCGGCGGCGTCCGCGTCTCCCGCGTCCGCGCCGGTGGATTCGGCCAGCTCGAGCAGCTGCGCCTCGGTAAGCTCCTTCACCCCCAGCTCGCGCGCCTTGGCGAGCTTGGAGCCTGCGTCCTCGCCCACGACGAGGTAGCTCGTCTTCTTCGTCACGCCGCCCGTCACCCGCCCGCCGCGCTGCTGGATGAACTCCTCCAGCTGCGGCCGCGACATGGTGGGGTGCGTGCCGGTGATGACGAAGGTGAGCCCGGTGAACGGCCCCTCGGCGGGCTCGGTGCGCTCCTCGGTCAGCTTCACCCCGGCGGCGCGCAGCTTCTCCACCACCTCCAGGTTGCGCGGCTCGGCGAACCAGGCGTGCAGCGCCTCGGCCATCACGTGGCCGATCGTGTGCACCCCCTCGATCTCCTCCACCGTCGCCGTCATCAGCCGGTCGATGGAGCCGAAGTGGCGGGCCAGCGTCTGCGCCGCGATCTCGCCCACGTGGCGGATCCCCAGGCCGAAGAGCGCGCGGGCCAGCCCCTGCTGCTTCGACGCCTCGATCCCGTCCAGCAGGTTCTGGGCGGACTTCTGCTTGAAGCCCTCCAGTGTCAGCAGGTCGTCGATGGTAAGACGATACAGGTCGCCGACATCTTCGACCAGCTTCTTGCGCGCGCGGCCGCCCGCGCCCTCCGCCCCGGCCGCGTCCGGCAGTCCTTCGCCCGTGGTCTCGTGCGCCGGCGGGCTTTCGGGCAGCGCGGATTTCTCCTCCGCAAGGTCCCACGGGGGCGTGTATCCGACTGCGGCCGCGTCGTCCGCCGCGACGGGCTGGCCCGCGTCGTCCACGGGCCGCGCGCGTACCATCTGCAGGATCGTGCGTTCGCCCAGCCCGCGGATGTCCATCGCCCCGCGCGAGGCGAAGTGCACGATTCCCCAGTAGATGCGCGCCGGGCAGGCCGAGTTGGGGCAGTAGGTCATCGCCTCCCCCTCCGGCCGCTCGGCGGGGGTGCCGCACGCCGGACAGCGGTCGGGGAGATGCCACTCCGGGGCGCGCTCCTGCCCCTCCTCCAGGATCGGCCCCACGACCTGGGGGATAACCTCGCCGGCGCGCTTCACCAGCACCTTCTCGCCGGGACGGATGTCCTTGCGGCGGATGTCGTCTTCGTTGTGGAGCGTGGCCAGCTTCACGATCACCCCGCCGACCTCCACCGGCTCCAGCACCGCGTACGGGTTCAGCGCGCCCGTCCGCCCCACGTTGATCTCGATCGACCGCAGCGTGGTGACGACCAGGTCGGGCGCGTACTTGTACGCCGTGGCCCAGCGCGGCTCGCGGCCGCCCACCACGCCCAGCTCCACGTGCAGCGCCAGCGGGTTCACCTTCACCACCGCGCCGTCCACCTCGTAGTCCAGCGTGCCGCGCGTCTTCTCGAACGCGCCGACGAACTCCAGCACCTCGTCCAGCGAGGCGCAGGGGCGGGCGAGCTGGTTGACGGGGAATCCCCACGCCTTCAGCGTCTGCAGCAGCTCCCACTGCGAGGCGAACGGCCCCTCGCCGCTCCCCGTCTCCACCGCGTAGGCAAAGAAGCGCAAGGGGCGCCGCGCGGTGATGGCGGGGTCGAGCTGGCGGAGCGCGCCCGCCGCGGCGTTGCGGGGATTGGCGAAGGTGGCCAGCCCCTCGGCCGCGCGCCCCTGGTTCATCCGCTCGAAGCCGGGGAGCGACATGTACACCTCGCCGCGCACCTCCATCACCGGCGGCGGCGCGGGCGCGCCGTCGTCCTGGCGCAGGCGGAGCGGGATCTGCCGGATCGTGCGGAGGTTGCGGGTGACGTCCTCGCCGATGGTGCCGTTGCCGCGGGTGGCGCCCTTCACGAAGACGCCGTTCTCGTAGGTCAGCGCGATCGCCAGCCCGTCGATCTTGGGCTCGACCACGTAGCCGGCGGTGCGCACCTCGTCGGCGATGCGCGCGTTCCGCGTCTCCCACGCCTGCAGCTCTTCGGGGCTGAAGGCGTTGTCGAGCGAGAGCATGGGGGCGAGGTGCTCCGTCTTCTCCAGCTTCGACGCGGGCTCGGCGCCCACGCGCTGCGTGGGAGAATCGGGGGTGCGGAGCGCGGGATGCTCCTCCTCGAGCCGCTTCAGCTCGTGGAACAGCCGGTCGTACTCGGCGTCCGGCATGGCCGGCGCGTCGAGGACGTAGTATTCGTGGCTGGCGCGTTCGAGGGTTTCCCGCAGCTCGGCGGCCCGGGCCGCGAGCTGCTGGGGCGGGGCGGGGTCGGTCACGTCAGGCGGTAGCGGGGGGCATCTGCGACGAGCGCACCACGCGGTTGCGGCCGCTCTCCTTGGCCATGTACAGCCCTTCGTCGGCCAGCTTCAGCAGCTGCTCGGGGGTCTGCACCCCCGGCACGGGGAACGAGGCCACGCCCGACGAGCAGGTCATGCGCAGCTCCACCCCCACGTCCTCGTCGCGGAAGACGTGCGTCTCCACCGCCGAGCGCACGCGCTCGGCGAAGGCGGCGGCCTCTTCCTCGTCGGTGTTGGGGAGGATGACGATGAACTCCTCGCCGCCGTAGCGTCCCACCATGTCGATCTCCCGCGCCGTCTCGCGGAGGATGCGCGCGGTCTCGTACAGCACCACGTCGCCGGTGGGGTGGCCGTAGGTGTCGTTGACGTTCTTGAACTTGTCCAGGTCGATCATCGTCACCGCCAGCGGCTCCTCGGTCCGGCGGCTGCGCTCGAACTCTTCCTGCAGCAGCTCGTGCACGTGCCGGTGGTTGAAGAGCTCGGTCAGCCCGTCGGTGATGGAGAGCTTGCGCAGGCGCTTGTTGGCGACCTCGAGCTCGCGGTTCTTCAGGTCCAGCTCGTCCTGCAGCCGCTTGATGCGGAGCATGGCGCGCACCCGCGCCTCCAGCTCCTGGAAGTGGTACGGCTTGGCGATGTAGTCGTCGGCGCCGGTGTTGAGCCCCTGCACGATGTGCTCGGTCTCGCCCAGCGCAGTGACCAGGATGATGGGGATGAAGGGAAGCGCGCCGGTCTTCGCGTCGTCCTTGATGCGCCGGGCCACCTCGTAGCCGTCGATTCCCGGCATCATCACGTCGCAGAGGATGAGCTGCGGAGGCGCGGCCTTCACCCGGGCCAGCGCCTCCTCGCCGTTCTCGGCGGTGTCCACCTCGTAGCCGCGCGACTCCAGCCGCGCGCGCAGGATCTCGACGTTGTCGGGAAGGTCGTCCACCACCAGCACGCGCACGGGCCCGGCGGCCGCGGCATTTCCCGCTTCGCTCAAGCGCGCGCCTCCCGCTCGCGCCCGGCGCCGATGAAGCGCTCGACCTCGGCCACCACCCGCCGCGGCTCGCACGGCTTGGCCAGGTACCCGTCGCACCCGACCTCGGTGGCCTTGGCGCGGTCCGTCGCCAGCGCGTGGGCCGTGAGGGCGATGATGGGGATGTGCGAGGTGGCGGCGTCGCTCTTCAGCATCCGCGTCGCCTCCCAGCCGTCGATCAGGGGGATGGAGATATCCATGAGGATCAGGTCCGGATGCTCCTCGCGAGCCATCCGCACCCCGTCCTCGCCATTTCGCGCCTCGGTGACCCTGTATCCGAAGTGCTCCAGGATGGTACGGTAGACGGTCCGGTTGTCCTCGTTGTCCTCGACCAGGAGAACCGTCTTGCTGGAGTCGGCCATTTCTGTGCAGCCCTCATCTGTGGTTGCCCGCCGCGCGTGCCCGCTGCAAGAAGCGGGACGGTGGCGCGGGGCGGGGCAGGCGTTCATATATACCCGGGGTGTCAAGGCGCCGCAAGCGCATGCGGGCGCCTTTCGGGCGCGCCTAATCCGCGCGCGGCACGGGCGTTGCCGGGCTTCTCCGGCGGTCTGGTCACCATCATACGTTTCCCGCGGACGGCATGTACTACGACGATTCGGCGAGGCGGCTCAACCTGCTGAGCGGCCTCGTGTTCGGCACCGTGCTGGGCGCCGGCCTGGCGCTCCTCTTCCTCCCCGGCGAGCGGATGGACTCGGGCCGCCGGGTCGTGGTCCGCGCCGCGCGCGCCGTGGGCCGCTCCGCCCGCGGCGGGATGGGCGCCGCGCGCGACGGCGTGGAGGCCGCCGGCGCCCGCGCCGGCCGCACCCTCCGCGAGCGCCTGGCCGAGCTCCACGCCCGCGACGGCGACGATGGAGATGGTGTCGCGGACGCCGCCGACGCGGCCGAGCCCGAGGCGCCGCGCGCCATCGACCGCGCCGAGGGCCTGGCGCGGCGGCGGTTCACGCTCTGAACGGCAAGTGCGTGAGTGCGTGAGGGCGGAAGTGCGCGGGGTCCGGAGCGATCCCGGCCGCTTCCGCGTTCTCGTTCGCCCTGGAGACATGACGCCCGAGCGGCATCGGGTGTTAGCGCATCTCCAACGCACTCAAGCACTTCCGCACTCACGCACTTTCGCACTCAAAGGATCCTGTGCCGATCCATCCCGACGAGCTGGAACCCCTCTTCCGCCGCTACTTCGACGACCGGCGGCTGGTGGTCGTCTCCAACCGCGAGCCGTACGAGCACCGCTGGGGGAACGAGGTGGGCGAGATGGACGTGCGCCGCCCCGCCGGCGGGCTCACCAGCGCGCTGGACCCGCTGATGCAGGCGCTGGGCGGCACCTGGGTGGCGTGGGGAAGCGGCGAGGCCGACGCGGCCGCGGTGGACCCCGAGAGCCGCGTGCGCGTGCCTCCCGGCGAGGAGGCGTACACGCTGCGCCGCGTGTGGCTCACGCACCACGACATCCACCGCTACTATCTGGGCTTCAGCAACCAGTTCCTGTGGCCGCTCTGCCACCTGCGCCCGGACCTCACCCGCATCCGCTCGCGCTACTGGGAGCGCTACCGCCGCGTGAACCGCCGCTTCGCCGAGGCCACGCTGGAGGAGGTGCGCGGGAAGGACGCCGCCATCTGGTTCCAGGACTACCACCTGGCCCTGGCCCCGCTCTTCGTTCGCGCGCGGCGGCCGGACCTGGCGCTCGCGCACTTCTGGCACATCCCCTTTCCGCCCATCGACATCTTCCGCCTGTCGCCGCATTCCAACTACCTGCTGCGGGGGATGCTGGCCAACGACCTGATGGGGTTCCACCTCCCCCAGTTCGCCGACAACTTCCTGCGCTGCGCCCGGCGGCTGCTGGGCGCGGAGGTGGACTGGAATGCGCGCACCGCCACGGTGGACGGCCACACCTGCCACGTGGGCGACTTCCCCATCTCCATCGACGTGGACCAGTTCCGCGACGCGGCGACGGCCGACGGGGTGGAGGAGCAGATGGAGCGGCTGCGCGCCCGCTACGCGCCGCGCGGCGGGGCCATCGGCATCGGGGTGGACCGGCTGGACTACAGCAAGGGGCTGCCGGAGAAGTTCAAGGCGCTGGAGTTCCTGTGGGACCGCTACCCCGAGTTCCGCGAGCGCTTCACCTTCATCCAGGTGGCCGTGCCCAGCCGCAGCGACATCGAGGCGTACGACGAGCTGGCGCAGAAGGTGGACAAGCAGGTGTGGGAGATCAACGAGCGCTTCGGCACCGGCGACTGGCGCCCCATCCACCTGGTGAAGCAGTCGCTTCCCGCCGAGCGGCTGGCCATCGTCTACCGCATGGCCGACATCTGCCTGATCTCGTCGCTGCAGGACGGGATGAACCTGGTGGCCAAGGAGTTCGTCGCGAGCCAGGTGGACCGGCGCGGGGTGCTGCTGCTGTCGGAGTTCGCCGGGGCGGCGGAGGAGATGGCCGACGGGGCGGTGCTGATGAACCCGTACGACCCCGAGGGGTGCGCCCTGAAGATCCGCGACGCGCTGACGCTGCCGCGCGAGGAGCGCGCGGCGGGGATCGAGAAGCTGCAGGGGTCGATGAAGTCGATCTACGACTGGATGGCCGACACCTTCACCCGCTGGGGCCAGATCGCAGCGCACATCCCCGACGCGGTCCGCCGTCCCTCCGACGTCGATGAGGACGAGCTCTTCGCGGTGGGCCCTGCGGCCGGCCGCGACTACGGCGACGAGGAGTAGAGCCCGAACGGCACCGCTTCCGCCTCCAGCGCCTCGCGAAGGCGGGCGACATCCCCGGGGAGGGTTTCCAGCGCCAGGTTGCAGCGCGCGTGCGCGGCCGCCGGCGCGGGGATCACCTCGGCGGGGATCTTGCGCTCCCGCGCGATCTCCTCCGCCCACAGCGCGTGGTGCGTGGTGTCGAAGGTGAAGACGGGGGATGGGGATTCGGGTTCCATCACGTGCATCTGCCTCCTTTATCGGCAGTCACCGGTAGCCTGAAACACAGAAAAAGACGTCATCCTGAGGCCGGCCACGACGAACTTGCGTCCGCACCGGAGACGGCAGGCCGAAGGATCTATCGCCGGCGTCGCACGTCCGCTGCCGGAGCGCATCTCCGACGATCCTTTCGCAAGAGATACGGAGGTTCGTCTCTGTCCCGATGGTGTCGCGCGGCGGCCGCCTCGCGGTGGCCCTCACCCGAAAAAAGGCGATCCAAACTGCCGGATCGCCTTTTTTCGACCTCTCCCAAAACAACCTGGGAGAGGTGAACTCATCGCACAACCGTGCATCGCTCGCGTGGCCTCTGGCCGACGTGCGGGCCGGCTATGGATCTTTCGGCCTGCAACCACTTGTGCATGACGATCCTGGGGGTGTGGCCGCCTCAGGATGACGTCGGTGGAGGTTGGCGCGAACCCGTTTGTCCTGCTCCATCACGGTCGCGCGGGAGGCGGGGCGGCCACCATCGCTCCCAGTTCCGGGCGCACGGCCACGATCAGCGCGCCGCTGCCGCCCTGCCGGTCGCCGGAGCCGAGGACGAGCGTCTGGCCGGGGGCGCCGCTGACGGCGGCCTCCACCGAGGCGCTGTCGGCGCGGACGGCCACCTTCAGCGTGACCGACGCGTCCGGCGCGGGCGTCACCTGCTGCACCTCGCCCTCGATGCGCAGGTTCGCTCCCGTGTGCGAGAACGGCTGGCCCGCAGTGGCGGGAACGGTGACCTCGCGCAGGAGACGGTAGCCGCGGTAGCGCAGCATCTCGCGCAGCGGCGCCGCGACCGCCGCGACGGCGGAGTCGGTGCCCGCGAAGTCGCCCGCCTCGATCACCTGGAAGTGCAGGACCACGCTCTGCGGCGCGCCGTCGAAGCGGCGCAGGATCTTCGCGATGCTGTCCAGGCGGTCCGGCTTCTCGCGCACGGTGAGCAGCCGGTCCTGCCCCGAGATCATGCCGGCTTCGCGGATGTAGGGCGTGAGCAGCGATTCCGCCTGCTTGTAGGTCAGCCGGTGCAGCTCGTAGGTGCGCACCTGCATCCCCCGCTCCCTGTCGCACGCGGCCAGGGCCAGCAACGCCGCGGCGAGCGCGATCGTTCGCATCTTCATCATCATCTCCCGTTTTCAGTAGATCCAGACGAGGGTGACGCCCGGATCGCTCGTGTTCATCACGGCCGCGCTCCGCCCCGTTCCCGGCCGCACGACCGGCTGACGGGGGAAGAGCGCGCGGGCGATCTTCTCGGTGGTGATTCCCGGCCGCTCGGGCGCGGGGCCGCGCGGCAGCAGGAGCACGCCCGCCGCCGCCGCGGCCGCCGCGAGGGGGACGGCAATGGTGGCCATCCGCCGCGCCACGCTCGCCCGCGGCCGCAGGGGGATGACGCGCGTTCCCGCCCGCGGCGCGGCGAGCATCGTGAGCGCCGCGTCCAGCTCGGCCTCGCCCGCGAGGATGCCGTCGGCGCGGGCGCGGCACTCCGCGCAGTCGCGGAGATGGGCGGCGAGCTCGGAGGCGCCGTCGCCGCGCAGCTCGGCGGGGTCGGCTTCCAGCAGCAGGCTGCGAGCGGTTGCGTGGTCCATCGTCATCGGTCGTCCATCAGGGTCGGGTGCGCGGCCAGGATGCGCTCGCGGATGGCGCGGCGGGCGCGGAGCAGGTGCACGCGCGCGGTGGACTGCTCGATCTCCAGCATCTCCGCCGCCTCGGCCGGGGTGTGGCCCTGCAGGTCCACCAGGTCGAACACCTCGCGCTGGCGCCCCGGCAGCTCCGCGAAGAAGCCCCGCACCAGCGCCGCCATCCGCGCGTTCTCCATCTCCCCGATGCGGTCCGCCATCGCGGGTGACGCGCCGGCGTGGTCCACCGCAGCGGCGTCGTGCAGGCGCGTCCGCCGGGCGTGGCCGCGCGCCATCTCCGTCGCCGCGTTCGCGGTCAGGCGGTACAGCCAGGTGGCGAAGCGCGACCGCCCCTCGAACGCCGCGAGACTCCGGTGGAGGCGGATCACCACGTTCTGCGCCACATCCTCCGCGTCGTCCGGGTCGCCGGTGCGGACCAGCGCCCAGCGCCGCACCTGGTCGCGCACCGCGTTCGCCAGCGCGGCGAACGCGCCCTCGTCGCCGGTGCGGGCGCGCGCCGCCAGCGCGTCCAGCGGCTCCGCGACGGGAGGATCGGCGCGCACGGGCGGCTCGCGGCGGAAGACGGTTACGGACGCGCCGCGGCGGACGCGGTGCGCGCGTCGTCGGCACGAAGCATCTCCAGCGCCTCGCGCCAGCGCGGCGCCCGCGGGCTGTCGGCGTGCGCGGCCGCCAGCCGCTCCAGCGCGGCACGGTGCGCGGCCTTCTTCGCCTCCGCGGCGGGAACGGCCACGTCGGGGCGGATCCCCACGCCCTCCCAGTTGCCGTGCGTGGCGGCGTTCTCCACGCGGGCGGTGGGGACGAACACGCCGAAGTGGCCGCCGATCATCTGCCATCCGCCCGGATTGGCGCCGCCGCGCGTGTTCTCGCCGACGATCGTCGCCAGCCCGTGCGCCTTCAGGTCGTACGCGAACGCCTCGGCGGCGGAGAAGGTGCGGCTGCTGACGAGCAGGTAGACGGGGCGGTCCAGGTAGCGCGGCCCGGCCACGTGCGGAAGCGTCCACAGCTGCGCGTCGTCGGCCGCGTCGCGGTGGTGCAGCGTGCTGAGGAGCGTGGACTCGGGGAAGAAGTAGGAGGCCACCAGCGCCACCATCGCCGCACTCCCGCCGCCGTTGTTGCGCAGATCGATGACCAGCGCGTCCGTCCCCGCGAGGAACTCCATCGCCGAGGCCAGGGTGCCGCCGGCGAGCGCGGGATCGTCGAACCGCCCCAGCTCCAGGTAGCCGACGTTCCCGTCCAGCCGCTCCACCTGGTGGAAGCCGAAGTTCCGCCACTGCGCCGCCTCGCGGTCGCGCGCCACGTCATCCGCGCCGCTGCCGGCGCCCGGCGGCGCGGTGCGCGCGCGGAGGCTGTAGACGACCTGGAGATGCGCATCTCCCGTCGCCCTGCGCAGGTCCGCCGTGATCGAGTCCGTCAGCGCTGCCGCCGTGGCCAGCGAGCGGTAGCGCCCGGCGCGGACGCCGCGACGGACGAGACGCGCCGCCTCGTCTCCCTTCTCCACGAATACGTACTTCGCCGCGACGAGGTCCGCCGCCGACCGCGCGACGGAATCCGCGAGGGCGGGGGTGACGGGCATCACCTCGCGCGGTTCCTGCGCGGCCAGGGGCGCAGCGGCCGACATCGCCAGCGCGGCGAGGCGGACGGGGCGGGGGATTCTGGGGATGTGCATGGAGGCGTCTCGCTTGGCGAACGTGGTCGGTTCATCCGATGTGGACGCCATGAGACGGCGGCAGGCGGGGAGGCGTTTACACGAGCTGTCGGGAAGATGCGGAGGGATGGGGGAGATGGCGAGCGGGGAGGAGGGGAGATGCGGGAGATTCTCGGAGACGCGAAGCCCCCGCGCGCCGCGGCGGGCGCCGCGACGCGAAGGGATTCGACGGGCGTGGAAACTCCCTACCGGGCGTTCACGACCATCCGCATCCACGGGTGAATGCAGCACTGGTACTTCTCCGAACCGGCGTCCTCCACCTCCTCCGGATACGTGCCGCCGGGCGCCACGAAGTCGTCCGCCTCCAGCGCGGTACATTCAGGCGCGACCGTCGTGTTGCCGGAGAGCTGGTTCAGCGAGGGCACGATCCCGCCGCCGAACTCCTCCACCTCGGTGAAGGTGTGCACCTCGCCGCCGCGGTTGGTGGCCAGCAGCTCGTCGCCGACGCGCGCGTTCAGCACCGTGGGCGCGAAGTGCCAGGCGCCCACCGAGCCGTGGGCCTGCAGCTCGGCCAGGAACTGCTGGAAGGTGATGCCGCCGCTGCGCACGCAGCTGCCCGGCCCCAGCGCCGCGTTGAAGGTGGCGGGATCGCAGGCGTCCTTCAGCGAGATGTTGCGCTGCAACTCGGCCCGCGCGGTCAGCGGGCCCGCCGGCGACAGGGGCGAGGGACGGTCGCAGGCGGCGAGCAGGAGGAGCGCGGCCGCGGCCGCAGGGGAGAAGGGCCTCATGGAGCCACCTCCGGGTGATGCGGGGAGCCGTCCCGTTCCGGGGGCGAGCGCGGCCCGTGGGAGATGCGCGCGCAGGACGGCCAAGCGCCGCGCCGGGCGGCGCGGCAGACACCGCACCAGCAACACGCGCACCGCCATAACTCTTTGTCGATCCATGGTTTAGCATCGACGTCGCGTCGCTTTCCGCGACGGCTGTCCCGTTATGGGACAATCCTTCTCCACCCTCGCCGCCGCAGCCTTGCGTCCGCGAGGCCGCTTCGGCTACACTCCGCGCCCTGTTATCATCTACCGAAACGACGGAATTCCATCACCCCAGCCGGTGCAGGACGTGACCTTCGCCCCCGTGAACGAGCAGATGGACGAGATCCGGCGCGACACGCTGGAGATCGTTCCCGAAGACGAGCTGGCCCGCAAGCTGGAGCGGTCGCTGAAGAGCGGAGCGCCGCTGGTGGTGAAGCAGGGATTCGACCCCACGCGGCCGGACCTGCACATCGGCCACGCCGTCTCCCTGCGGAAGCTGCGTGCCTTCCAGGAGCTGGGGCACGACGTGGTGTTCGTGATGGGCGACTACACCGCGCTGATCGGCGACCCCACGGGCCGCAGCGACCTGCGCCCGCAGCTGACGGAAGACGAGGTGCGCGAGAACGGCCGCACCTACGCCGAGCAGCTGTACAAGGTGCTGGACCGCGGGCGCACGCGCATCGAGTACAACTCCCGCTGGCTGGCGCCGCTGCAGCTGAAGGACATCCTCCGGCTCACGGCCCACTACACCGTGGCGCGGATGCTGGAGCGCGACGACTTCGAGAAGCGTTTCGAGGAGAACCGGCCCATCTCGATCGTGGAGTTCATGTACCCGCTGATGCAGGCGTACGACTCGGTGGCGCTGAAGGCCGACGTGGAACTGGGCGGCGCCGACCAGAAGTTCAACCTGCTGGTCGCGCGCGACCTGCAGCCGCGCTATGGCCAGGAGCCGCAGGTGTGCTTGCTGATGCCGCTGCTGCGCGGCACCGACGGCGTGCACAAGATGTCGAAGAGCTACGACAACTACGTGGGACTCAGCGACGCGCCCGACCAGCAGTTCGGCCGCACGATGTCGATCCCCGACGAGCTGCTGGACGAGTGGTACCGCCTGGCCTCCGGCCTCTCCGCCGGCGAGCTGGACGCGGCCGTCGAGGCGGCGAAGTCGGACCCGTACCAGGCCAAGCGCCGCCTGGGCCGCCTGATCGTGGAGCAGTACCACCCGGCCGGCGCGGGGCGGCAGGCCGAGGAAGCGTTCGACGCGCTCTTCCGGCGCAAGGAGATCCCGGACGAGATGCCGGAATTCGACCTGTCGCCGGACGACCCGGAGCTGGCGGCGCAGGACGGGCAGGTGCTCGTCTCCAAGCTGCTGGTGCGCGCCGGGCTCGTCTCGTCGAACGCCGACGCGCAGCGGCAGATCCAGCAGGGCGCCGTCTCCATCGGCGGGGAGAAGGTGGGCGACCGCATGGCGCGCGTCCCCGCCGCCGGCGAACTGGTGCTGCAGCGCGGCAAGCGTCACTTCGCCCGCGTCCGCTTCGTCTGATCTTTCGCGCCTCTAAACACAGCTGGATCTCACGCGGAGACGCGGAGGTGGCTGCCCATGCACCTCCGCGTCTCCGCGTGAGATCCAACGATGCTGGAGGAACGGAGGGATGGCCCTCTATCCGTCCGCCTCTCCGCGCGATTCGCCGATCTCACGCATGCCGCGGGCGAGGACGCGCTCGAGGGCGGTGATGACGTCTGCAGTGATCGCCAGGCGCTGGTTCACGGCCGCGTCGGGCGTGGAGGGGGGATGGATCTCCTCGAGCGCGACTGCGTCCGCCAATTCCTCCGACACCGCCGCCAGGCCGTCCAGCGCGTGCGCCGCCGTGTCGCCGAAGGCCACGACCTCGGGGGCGGCGCCGCCCGGGCCGGCGGGGGCGTAGGCCAGCGCGTTGGCCGCCTCGCCCAGGCGGCGGAGGTAGGCGAGCGCGGCCATCCCCGCCTCGGGCGCGTGCCCCCGGCGCCCTTCCCACAGCACCACCTGCAGCGACTCCTCCGCGTTCAGCACCGCCAGGCCGGTGTTGCGCCGCGCCGCGTCCGCCTCGGCGCGGGTGGCGGCGCCCGCGTACCGGCGCGCGGCCACGCGCAGGTAGGCGCCGCACGCCCGCAGCGCCTCGGCCAAACGCCCGCGGAACGCCAGCCGCTCGGGCGCGGGCCAGAGCAGCCGCGCCGCCGCCAGCGCCAGCGCCCCGCCGATCAGCGTGTTGGCGATGCGGATCATCGGCAGATGCCGGTCCGGCGCGGAGGTCTCGGCCAGCAGCACGAACGTCGGCGTCAGCAGCGCCGAGTAGACGGCATAGTTCACCTGCAGCATCGACGCGGTGGCGCAGGCCAGGACGAAGATGATGGCCAGCAGCGCGTGCGGGTCGTGCACCAGCGCGCCGATGGCCGCCGCCGCGATTCCGCCGGCCATCGTCCCCCCGATCCGCTGCAGCCCCTTCACCCACGTGGCCCCCGCGGACGGCTGCAGGACGATGAGCGCCGTCAGCGTCACCCAGTAGCCGCGCTGCACGCCCAGGTAGTGCGCCAGCGCCGTCGCTGCCGCGGCGGTGACACCCACGCGCAGCGCGTGGCGCAGGGTGACGGAGCGGAAGGTCAGGTTCTCGCGCAGCACCTCGCCGATCGCCGGCGACGGCGCGGGGGGCGACTCGGGGAGGCGGACGGGCTTTCCGCTCTCCACCCCGGCGGCGGCCTCCCACGCGCGCATCGCCTCGCGCCGGAGCGAAGCCGTGAGCCGGGCGAGGAGCGACTCATCTCCACCCCCCTGCTCCGGAAACGTCGGCGGAGGACCAGGCGTGCGCTCGCGCTCCACCGCGTCGGCCAGCTCGCGGGCCAGCCGGGCGGCGGCCGCGGCGGTCGCGCGCGCTCGTTCCTGCGCCGCGGCCTCGGCGTCGTCCACCGGCTCCGCGTCCGCCACCCCGCCGAGCGCCGTCGTCGCCGCGAAGGTGCGGTCCGCCGCCTCGGCCAGCATCAGCAGGCGCTCGCCGCGGCCGCTCTCGCCGGGGCGGCCGCGGCGGGTCTGCGCCAGCGTGTCGCGCGCGGCCTCCAGCGCGCCGCGGAAGCCGCCGAAGTCGCGCGGCGCCCCGGTCGCCACCGCGTCCGCGTACCCCGCCAGCGCGCGGTAGCATGCGGCGAGCGCCACTCGCGCCGGGCGATACGCGCGGATCGGCCAGAGGAAGAGGGAGAGCGCCATCGCCAGCGCCCCGCCGATCAGCAGGAACCCGCCGCGCCCGAGCGCCGCATCCAGCCCCGCCGCCGGCGCCGAGAGGGAGATGATGAAGGTGATGGTCGACGAGGTGCCGATCGACCCCGGCCCCGCGCCGAACGCCCGCAGCAGCGCGCCACCCAGCGCCCACGCGAAGATCAGGGGGATGGAGAGCGCCGGCCGCCCGCTCGCCAGCCCGCCCAGCACGCCCGCGAGCGCCGTGGCCAGCGTGAGCGCGCCCATGATCCGCGCGCGGGTGCGGTAGGCGCCGCCCTTGTCGGCGATGGCCACGACGAAGCCGGCCAGCCCCAGCCAGGTGGCGCCGGGAATGTCCAGCGCGGCCGCCGCCGCCATCGGCACCACCGTGGCCACCGCGGCGCGCAGCCCGGCGCCCAGGTTCGGTCGCCCGCCGAAGCGCGCGAGCTCGCGCACGGGTCCGCGCAGCCGCGGCTGCGCAACGTGGGGGTAGGGTGCCTCGGGTGGGTCTGCCTGCATCGCGTCCGCCGCAAACCGATCGATCAGGTGAAACCATCAGGGGCTCCCTGCGAGCGGAGAGCCCCTGATGATCCGCCCGGCGCGTCCCCCGCGCAACCGCAGCCGGACGGCTAAACCGCCGCTGCGGCGAGCACTGCCTTTGTGGCCGCGTGGAAGATTCAGGGACGCTGCAAGTAAATCTTCCCCAAGATTACGCGCGCACCCGAAGATGGATGTCACAGAACCGATCAGACCGCACAATTGTGCAGCAGGTTGCTGCACAATTGTGCTGAGTGTTCTGAATATCCGTAACGCCTTGGAATACTGATGCTTACATTGACAAAGAGAATCGCAGCTCACAGGGCGGCAGGAAGAACAGTGTTCGAAGTGAGCACCGGTGTGAAGGCCTGTTCGCGGAGGCGACTGTACAAAGTGCAGGACGCCGGTTACTGTGGGCGCTCCATTCATCTACTCACACCGGAGGCGCCGAACCATGCATCCAATTGTCTCGGTACCGCCCGATTACGAGCAGCTGCTCCGCGACATCAAGGAACGCATCAGCAACGCCCAGCTGCGCGCCGCCGTCAGCGTCAACCGCGAGCTGATCCTGCTGTACTGGGAGATCGGCCGCGAGATCCTGGAGCGTCAGTCCCGCGCGAAGTGGGGTGCGAAGGTGATCGACCGCCTGGCTGCCGACCTGCGCGCCGCGTTCCCGGAGCAGACGGGATTCTCTCCACGTAACCTCAAGTACATGAGGAAGTTCGCGGCAGCATGGACAGACATTACATTTGTGCAACAGCTTGTTGCACAATTGCCGTGGGGGCATCAGGTCGTGCTTCTCGACCGTGTCGACACCCCGGAACACCGGGTGTTCTACGCCCGCAGGGCGGCGGAGCACGGGTGGTCGCGGAATGTGCTGCTGCACCAGATCGACAGCGGGCTGGTGAACCGGCAGGGGCGCGCGATCACCAACTTCGACCGCACGTTGCCGCCGGAGCGGTCCGACCTCGCGCGCGAGCTGCTGAAGAGCCCCTACTCGCTCGATTTCCTGACGCTGCACGACGCCGAGCGCGAGCAGAGCCTGGAGCGGGCGCTGATCGCGCACATCCGCGACTTCCTGGTGGAGCTGGGGGCGGGGTTCGCGTTCGTGGGGCAGCAGAAGGCGCTGCGGGTGGGGCGGAGCGAGTACTTCCTCGACCTGCTCTTCTACCACCTGGGGCTGCGCTGCTTCGTGGTGATCGAGCTGAAGGTGGGGATGTTCGAGCCGGAGTACGCGGGGAAGATGAGCTTCTACCTGGCCGCGGTGGACGACCTGATGCGCCGCGAGGGCGACGGGCCCAGCCTGGGGATCATCCTCTGCCGCGACCGCGACGAGGTGATCGTGGAGTACGCGCTGCGCGACATGGGGCGCCCGATCGGCGTCTCCACCTTCGACACGGGCGCGCGGCTGCCCGACGGGATTCGCGACGCCCTGCCCAGCGTGGAGCGGCTGATGGCCGAGGTGGCGTCGGTGATGCCGGGCGGCCGGTAGCCGCGTCAGTCGTCGTCGCCGAAGGGGTTGGGGTGGCGCGGGCGGCTGCCCTCGGCGTGGCGCAGCGCGGTCTGGAGATGGCGGGCGGCCTCGCGGCCGTCGTCGTCGCGGCGGAGGACGCGCTCGGCGTCGGCCAGCTCGGCGCGGATGCGCGCCTTGATCTCGTCGGTGGCGGGCGACGCGTCGACGTCGCGGGCGAGGGCGGGAAGGCGGTCGGCCAGCGCGTCGGCGCGGAGCGGGCTGTCGCCCACGCGCAGGGCCTCCTGGTGCGCGGCGGAGAGCTTCATCCACAGCGCGTCACGCGTTTCCATCTCCATCTGCTCCTCCTCCGCCGCTGTCCCGTGCCGGACGGTACATCCCGATCAGGTGCGCCGCCGTTTCGGGGGTGATCATCCGCCCCACCAGCCGGAAGCGGACGCGCTCGCCGTCCACCAGCGCGAGCGTGGGCACGGTCTGGATGCGCAGGCCGATTGCCTTGGCCTGCCCCTCCTCGGACTCCCAGTCCACCACGTCCAGCGGGAGCCCGGCCGCGGCGGCCAGGCGGTCGACCACGGGGTTCTTGTCGTGGCAGACGCCGCACCAGTCCGCGCGGAAGTACATCAGCTTCATCTCGCTCATCCCCCAATGCTGCGTCGCCCGGCGCGTCGGCGCAATGACGCCGGTCCACCTCTTCGCGTCTCCAGGCACTGCTGGATCTCACGCGGAGACGCGGAGACGCGGAGGCGACTGGGCTGCACCTCCGCGTCTCCGCGGCTCCGCGTGAGATCCGACGATGTTGGAGAAGGAGGGAGGATGTCCGTCAGCGCGAGGCGTAGACGCGCGTCTGGCCGTCCTTTGTAAAGGCGACGACGTCGTAGTGCTGCGGGTTGGGGCCCTCCATCCCCGGCGAGCCGGTGACCATTCCCGGCACGGCCAGCCCCACGATGTCGGCCGGATGCTCGCGGAGGAGCTGGCGGATGACGTCGGCGGGGACGTGGCCCTCGATGGCGTAGCCGCCGATCTTCGCGGTGTGGCACGAGCGCATGGCCTGCGGCACGCCGGCCTCGTCCTTCACCGGGTCCACGTTGTCCTGATCGTGCGTCTCCACGCGGAAGCCGCTGTCCTGCATGTGCTTCACCCAGTTGTTGCAGCAACCGCAGGTAGGGCTCTTGTAGACCACGGCGAGCGGCGCGTCGGCGGGGACGGCGGCGCTCCCGGCCGGGGCCGCGTCGCCGCCGGACTTCTGCGCCGTCTGGTTCGAGCCGCCGCACGCCGCCGCGGCGGTGGCCAGGACGGCCGCCAGCGCGCCGCGGAAGAGCGTCCGGCCGAAGGGGATGGAAGACATCAGTCGAGGCTCCGGTTCTGAGCGGATCGATTCGGGTTCGCGGGGCGGGAAGATAGCGCTCTCATTCATCGCCGGGATACCCCGGATCTCCCCGACGACCGCGTCCTGTGAAAATGCTAATCCTCCGTTACCTCCGTTTCCTCCGTGTGATCCCGTGCCGTTCGTCGTCCGGGCTGCTGCTGCGGCGGAGGAGGATGGAGCCGATGTGCTCGTCCACCTCACGGCGCGTGAGGATGACGACCAGCGACTCGGCGGCCGCGAGAAAGCAGATGGTGATGGTGATCCAGAACTGCAGCCGGCTGTAGCGGCCGACCACGAGCAGGGGGATGCCGAAGCACCACGCCAGGAAGACCGCCGCCTTGCTGCTGTACAGGTGCAGGTCCACCGCGCGGCGGAACTTGAGCCAGCTGACGGCCAGCACCAGCAGCGCGAACGCCGCCCAGGCGATCAGCGGCCAGCGCTGCTCGCGGAAGAAGAACGGCCGCAGCAGCACCAGCCAGAGCGTCATCGAGATCGCCAGCAGGTGGTCGGCGGCCGAGTCCATCCGGCTGCCGAACTCGCTGGTCTGGTTCCACCTGCGCGACAGGTAGCCGTCCAGCACGTCGGTGGCGGCGGCCACCATCACCCCGATCCCCACCCACACCGGGTGCCCGAACAGCACCAGCACCCAGAGCAGCGGCACCATGGCCAGCCGCGCGGCGGTGAGCTGATTCGGGACGGTGCTCAGGTTCCGGCGCAGCGCCGCGAGACGGCCGCGAGGGGCGGAAGCGGAGCGGGGCGGGGGAGATTCGCGGGTGGACATGCCTTGCGGGTTCGGTGCGTCGGCGGAGGCTCGCGCATGAATCTGCGCGCAAAGGGCCGCGGGGGGGAGGGTGGCGCGCGCGGAACCCTTGCCTTCGGGGCGGGCGCGCGGCATCGATACGGGGAACGCCCCATGCCGCGGCCCGGGGCGTGCAAGAAAATCCCCTCGCCGTACGTTCCACCGGCGGCACCCCGCCCGGGGCGCCCCACCCGGCCGTCCGGCCCGCCGCCGGACCCGTTTCGTCAATGCGGGAGGCACGCCATGCGCCCGCTCACCGCCCTGGCGGCGCTCTTCTGCGCCGCCGCCCCCGCCGCCGCGCAGTCGGTGCACGGCCGCGTCCTGGAGCGCGGCAGCGACCGCCCCGTGAACAGCGTGCTGGTGGAGCTCCGCGCCGGCAGCGCCGTGCGTGGCCGCGCGCAGACCGACACCACCGGCGCCTTCCAGATCGACGTTCCCGGCGCGGGCACCTACCGCCTGGCCGCCGACCGGGTGGGGTACGCGTCGCTGCTGTCGGACGACGTGAAGATCGACTACCTGGACTCGGTGAGCGTGGTGATGCACATGACCACCGAGGCGGTGGCGCTCGATCCGGTGCAGGTGAGCGCCACGCCGCGGCAGCCGCCGGCGTGGCTGGCCGGCTTCTACGGCCGCATGCACTCCAACCGCTTCGGGCGCTTCATCACCCGCGACCGCATCGAGGCGCTGAACGCGTCGCGCACCTCCGACGTGCTGCGGCGCGTGGCGGGGCTGTCGTTCCGCCCCACGCGGCGCGGCACCGAGGCGGTGCGCGGGCGCGGCGGGTGCGAGCCGCTGGTGTTCATCGACGGGATGCAGGTGAGCATGTACGGCGCCACCACCACCATCGACGACCTGGTGCAGCCGGGCGACCTGGAGGGGGTGGAGATCTACGACGCCTCCACCATCCCCGTGGAGTTCGTGCGCAACCTGCGCGGCTCCATGTGCGGCGCCATCGTCATGTGGACCAAGCTCCACGTCTGACCCCCATCTTCATCCGACGACGAGCCCTCCCCGGCCGATCCGGGGAGGGCTTTGTCGCGTCTGCCCTACATCGCTGAGACCCAGCGGGATGGAGGAACACGGGGATGGCGGATCTGCTTCCATCTTCTTCATCCCCATACGCTTATGGTGTTTCGATGGTCTCGCCTTTGCAACGGGTTTCCGCCCCACCCGGACGGATGGTTGACGTGAGGGAGTGCGGGCCCGGAGGGCGCCCGCGTGGATGCGGAAACCGTTTCAGGAGGGGAAGATGGCAACACTCGAAGGGAGCCCGGCGCGCAGGCTGGCGGTGTGCGGCGCCGCCGTGCTCGCGCTCACGGGGTTCGCCGGGGCGCGCGGGGTGATGGCGGGCGATCCCGGGACGCCCGAGTCCGCGGCGCACCACACCCTGCTGGCCATCAACGCCGGCGAGGTGGAAGAGGGCCAGCTGGCGGCCAGCCGCGCGGTGAACGCGCGCGTCCGCGACTTCGCGCACGTCATGGTGGGCGAGCACGGCGACGCGGTGGGGCGGCTGCAGCAGTCCATGGTGCGCGTGGGGCTGGCGGGGAACGACCTGGCCGCGGCCGGCTACAACCGCGGCAGCAACGCGCGGGGCGTGGACGCGCACGGGCACCCCATCCCCGAGAACAACTCCGGCTCGCCCAACGGCAGCACCGGCTTCAGCGCGGCCGGCACCGACCTGAACCGCGACCCCGGCAGCGGGCAGCCCATCGTGGCCAACAACGGCGCCGCCAACGGCGTGGCGGTGGGCCCCGGCAACGTGAGCGCGAACGCCACGCGAACCGTTCCCGCCGGCTCCGGGTCGATGAGCTCCGAGCCCGCGCAGGGCACCCCGGCCGGGCAGGCGCTGGGAAGCAACGCACAGCTGCTGGATCGCAACGGCAAGCCCATTCCCGAGAACAACTCGGGGAACCCCACCGGCACCGTGGGCGAGGGGCGCAGCGTGTTCGCGGCCGACGCGCCGCGGCCCGCCGGCCCCGGCGGCGACCACCCGGGCGGGAAGCCGGCCGCCGTGCAGCCGGACATGCATTCCGGCCACCACATGGCCGCCGGATCGGGGTCCATGGGGCTGTACTCGGTGGGCGACCCGCGGCTGCACGCCATGCTGATGGACAACACCTGGAGCCGCCCCATCGTGCAGGACCACATGCGCGCCATGGACCGGCTGCAGGCCTTGCGCGGGGCGGCGTTCGACCGGGCGTACATGGACCGCCAGATCGCCGCGCACCAGTACGCGCTGCGCACCATCGACAACATGCTTCCCTCGCTGCGCGCCGGCGCCTCGGCCGGAACGGTGCGGATGACCGAGGAGATGCGCGCGTCGGTGGTACGGCACCTGGCCCAGGCGCAGCAGATCCGCGCCGGGCTCCGCTGACGGCCTGAAAGGACCGTCCAGCACCGCCGATCCGGGCCGCCGCCCCGCTGCAAGGGGGCGGCGGCCCGCATTGTGCGCTTGCGCGGCGCGGCCCTTCGGCGGCAGCTTGCCTGTTTCGGAGAGATTATCCCCACGCGCACGAAGGACGGAGAGACGGAATGGCGAAGACGGCGGCGACCCGGCGCAGGCAGATGATGCTGTTCGCGCGGAACTTCTTCAAGCACCCGCGCATGCTGGGCTCCATCATCCCCAGCTCGCGCTTTCTGGTGCGCGACCTGATGCGGCAGGTGGACTGGCGCCGCGCCCGCGTGATCGTGGAGTACGGCCCCGGCGTGGGCAACATCACCGCCGAGGTGCTCAAGCGCATGCACCGCGACGCGCGCCTGGTGGTGTTCGAGACCAACGACGACTTCGTGGAATTCCTCCGCCGCTCCATCCCCGACCCGCGCCTGACCGTGGTGCACGGCTCCGCCGCCGACGTGGCCCGCGTGCTCGAGGAGCACGGGCTGGGGCAGGCCGACTGCGTGATCTCCGGCATTCCCTTCAGCACCATGCCCGAGCAGGTGGGCACGGCCATCGTGCGCGCCACGCGGCGGTCGCTGCGGCCGGGCGGGCGGTTTCTCGTCTACCAGTTCTCGCGCGAGGTCTCGCGCTTCCTGAAACCCGAGTTCCGCGACATCCGCGAGGCCTTCGAGCCCCTGAACATCCTCCCCGCGCGCCTCTACTTCTGCTCGGTCTGACGGCAGGCAGATGATCGCGGGCGGTTGATCGATCGGGAACGGCGCCGGCAGCATCGGCGCCGTTCTTTTTTGTGGTCGTACTTCCGTACTGCGGTATTCGGGCGTGTTTGGCGCCTGGGCGCCAAACCGGGCTGCGCGCGCCGTAGGCAACGATACAGCTGTTGCCAACGGCGCCGGGCCACCGCCGCGCCGTAAGTCGATGCGGTCCACATCATCGCTGCGCGCGCGGCGGCGTCCCGGCCCTTCGGGCGCGCATCCCTCACGCGGGTGCGCGCCCGAGGCGCCCGCGCCGCCCTCACCCCGCGCCGGAGGGCGCGACCCTCTCCCGTCCCGGGAGAGGGTGGCCGTCCAGCATCCGTGCCGTTTGTTCGACCATCCTCGCACCGATGTGTGGAGTGGCGCCGATGCCGGAAAGCTACCTCTCCCGGTACGGGAGAGGTGGACGGCCTCGGCCGGCCGGAGAGGGCGCGATGCGGCGGGCGCGCGCCGACAGGCCTTCCTGCACCTCCCGATCGATTCCATCCTAAATCCTGACGTCCACCACGAGCATCTTGACAGCAAACCGGGCCAGAATTACAGTGCGTCAGACGGTGTTCACTTTGTCCGGCAATTCCAGAAAATCCAATTTGTCCAGCCGTGAAGTCCGTGGATTTCGCCTTCCGTGAAGCCGTCGCCGTCGGTCGACGAACCTGCGGGAAGTGCCGATATCAGCAGCAGCGCCGCGGCGAAAGCGCCGCCCAACCTCGAACGCGAAACCTCACCATGAACGAGCTGAGCAGCGTGCTTCGCGAAGTCCTGCGGGCCCTGGGAGTGGAGCAGTGCGCGCCCGTCGGCCTCGCCCGCGGCGGCGTGGACGCGGTGCCGGACGCGGGCGATCTGCACGAGCGCGTGCAGCCGCGGGAGTTCACCCGCGCATGAGCACCGTGCCGTACGCGGCAAGGTGGACGGCGGACGCCTTCCGGCGCGCGCGCCGGGCGTGGGAGCGGGGCTTGTCTCCGGCGGCCCGGCGGGGGATCTTGTCGCCGTTCCCCCGCGCCCGAACCGCCCTGCGCCCCCTGGACCGCGCCCATGCCGCCCAGCACCCCCCAGCCGCCCGTAGACCTGCGCTCCGACACGGTCACCCGGCCGTCCCCCGAGATGCGCCGCGCCATCGCCGAGGCCCCGGTGGGCGACGCGGTGCTGGGCGACGACCCGACCGCCGCCGAGCTGGAGCGCTACGCCGCCGAGCTGCTGGGCAAGGAGCGCGCGCTCTTCTTCCCCAGCGGGGTGATGGCCAACACCGCGGCCATCCTCACCCTGGCCGAGCCGGGCACCGAGGCGGTGATCGACTCCACCGGGCACATGCTGAACTGGGAGGAGAACGCCGCGGCGCAGCTGGGCGGCGTGCAGTTCCGCGCCGTGTTCACCCGCGACGGGCTGCTCCGCCCGGAAGACGCAGCCGAGGCCATCCGCCCGGTGTCGCCCTTCCTCCCGCGGACCTCGGTGCTCTGCCTGGAGAACACGCACAACGCCGCCGGCGGGCGCGTCCTCCGCCTGGTGCAGCTCCAGGCCGTGGCCGAGGTGGCGCGCGAGCGCGGCATCCGCGTGCACCTGGACGGCGCGCGCCTCCCCAACGCCGCCGCCGCCACCGGCGTGCCCATGGCCGACTACGCCGCGCCGGCCGACACGGTGATGGTGGCGCTCTCCAAGGGGCTGGGCGCGCCGGTGGGCTCCATCCTGGCCGGGAGCGCGGAGCTGATGGAAAAGGCGTGGCGCATCCGCCGGCGGCTGGGCGGCGGGATGCGGCAGGCGGGGATCCTGGCCGCCGCGGGGCTGTACGCGCTGCGCAACAACCTGGCGCGGCTGGAGGACGACCACCGCCGCGCCGACGCGCTGGCCCGCCGCTGCGCGCGCGACGGCGTGGCCGCGCTGAAGCCGCAGAGCAACATCGTCATGCTGGACCTGGAGGACGAGCGGCTGGACCCCGCCGCCCTCCTCCGCGGGCTGGCCGAGCACGGGGTGTGGATGACCCAGTTCGGCCCCCGCCGCCTGCGCGCCGTCACCCACATGGACGTGGACGACGCGGGCATCGAGCGCGCCGCCGCGGCCTTCGGCGAGGTCGTCGACGCGCTCCGCGCCTGAGCCGGTGAAAGTTTTCGCGGCGCCGCACGAAACCCTTGTGCGGAGCGCCGCCCGGATGTAAACTTTCGGGTGTTCTTCGGGAACCGCACGTTGCGTCCGGGGTATCCAACGCCCACAGCACGCCCCTTCCAACGAGAGATCTGACCGCGATGATCAGCACCAAGGCGGACGCCGCCACCGAGGACCGGAAGAAGGCCCTGAACGTGGCCATCGGCACCATCGAGAAGGCGTACGGAAAAGGCTCCATCATGCGCATGGGCGTGAACGGGCCCATGGTCAAGGTCAGCGTGATTCCCACGGGCGCCATCAACCTCGACGCCGCCATCGGCATCGGCGGGGTGCCGCGCGGGCGGATCACCGAGATCTACGGTCCGGAAAGCTCCGGCAAGACCACGCTCTGCCTGCACGTGATCGCCAACGCGCAGCGCGCCGGCGGGATCGCCGCCTTCATCGACGCCGAGCACGCGCTCGACATCGAGTACGCGCGCAAGCTGGGCGTGGACGTGGACAACCTGCTGGTGTCGCAGCCCGACACGGGCGAGCAGGCGCTGGAGATCTGCGAGGTGCTGGTGCGCTCGAGCGCGCTGGACGTGATCGTGATCGACTCGGTGGCCGCGCTGGTGCCGCGCGCCGAGATCGAGGGCGAGATGGGCGACAGCCACGTGGGGCTGCAGGCGCGGCTCATGAGCCAGGCGCTGCGCAAGCTCACCGGCGCCATCAACCGCTCGCAGACGACGGTCATCTTCACCAACCAGATCCGCGAGAAGATCGGGGTGATGTTCGGCAACCCCGAGACGACCACGGGCGGGCGGGCGCTGAAGTTCTACGCCTCGCTGCGCATCGACATCCGGCGCATCGGGAGCATCAAGGACAAGGAGGTGCTGGTCGGGAACAAGACCCGCGCCAAGATCGTGAAGAACAAGGTGGCGCCGCCCTTCAAGCAGGCGGACTTCGACATCATGTTCAACGTCGGCATCGACCACTTCGGGATCATCGTGGACCTGGGGGTGGAGAACGACGTGATCAACAAGTCCGGCGCCTGGTTCAGCTACGGCGACGTGCGCCTGGGGCAGGGGCGCGAGAACGCCAAGGCGTTCCTGCAGGAGAACCCGGACCTTGCCGCCGACATCGAGAAGAAGGTGAAGGACGTGCTCGGCATCAACGGCGTGGCCGCCGCCGGCGACGAAGGCGCGGCGGGCGGCTTCGACTGAGCCGCGGCTGGAACCGCGCGTCAGCCGGCCGGCCGCAGACACCGGGATAGAGCTCGGCGGGGCAAGGACCCCTCTTCCGCGCGGCGGGGGAGGGGTCCTGTCGTGAGAGGCGGCGGAGCAGGTTGCGATCGGGGGAACTGCAGGCGGTGCGTCGGGCCGGCATCGCGCCCTCTCCGGCCGGCCGAGGCCGTCCACCTCTCCCGTACCGGGAGAGGTAGCTTTCCGGCATCGGCGCCACTCCACGCATCGGTGCGAGGATGGTCGAACAACGGCCCGGATGCTGGAGGGCCACCCTATGCCGGGACGGGAGAGGGTCGCGCCCTCCGGCGCGGGCTGAGGGCGGCGCGGGCGCCTCGGGCGCGCACCCGCGTGAGGGATGCGCGCCCGAAGGGCCGGGAACCCGCCGCGCCCGCGCGGACGCGGGAGAATCGCGCCGATGCAAGGCGCGGCGGGGGCCCGGCGCGGTTGGCAACAGTCGTATCGTTGCCTACCGCGCGCGCAGCCCGGTTTGGCTTCTCGGCGCCAAACACGCCCAGACCCCGCAGTTCTTCTGCGTGAAACCAGGGGCCCAGCCGTTGACGCTCGGGGCCGCGCGCGCAAGCTTGTCGGCGCTTCCCGCGTGAGCAGCGCAACCGGCACCCGGGTTGCAACGTATCTCCGGCGGCGCGGGCGGGGATCACCCGTCCGCGGCGCTGGATCGGAACCGGCTATCGGAAAACGTGACCGCAACGCAACCGCACGAGGGCGCGCCCAGGGGACGGTACCTCCTCACGCTCTCCCTTGGTGCGCTGGGGGTGGTGTACGGCGACATCGGCACCAGCCCGCTCTACGCACTCCGCGAGTGCTTCCACCACTCCACCGGCATTCGCCCCACCCACGACAACGTGGTGGGGATCCTGTCGCTGATCGTGTGGTCGCTGATCCTGGTGGTGTCGGTGAAGTACCTGGTGTTCGTGATGCGCGCCGACAACCGGGGCGAGGGGGGGATTCTGGCGCTGCTGGCGCTGGTGGCGCCGCCGCGCGAGGCGCCGCCCCGCGGCACGGCCATGGTGCTGGCGCTGATGGGCGTGTTCGGCGCCGCGCTGCTGTACGGCGACGGGATGATCACCCCCGCCATCACCGTGCTGAGCGCGGTGGAGGGGCTGAACGTGGCCACGCCCTTCTTCGAGCCGTACATCATCTTCATCTCCATCGCCATCCTGGTGGGGCTGTTCGTGGTGCAGAGCCGGGGGACGGCGGCCATCGGGCGCATCTTCGGGCCGGTGATGCTGCTCTGGTTCGGGGCCATCGCGGTGATGGGGCTGGCCGAGGCGGTGCGCTTTCCCGCGGTGTTCGTGGCGGTCAGCCCGTACTTCGCCATCCGCTTCATGGTGCACCACGGGTACACGGGGTTCCTGGTGCTGGGCTCGGTGTTCCTGGTGGTCACCGGCGGCGAGGCGCTGTACGCCGACATGGGGCACTTCGGCCGCGACCCCATCCGGCTGGCCTGGTTCACGCTGGCGCTGCCGGCGCTGCTGCTGAACTACTTCGGGCAGGGCGCGCTGCTGCTGCGCGACCCGTCGGCCGTGGAGAACCCGTTCTACCGGCTGGCGCCGGCGTGGGCGCTGTACCCCCTGGTGGCGCTGGCCACCGCCGCGGCGGTGATCGCCAGCCAGGCGCTGATCACCGGCGCGTTCTCGCTCACGCGGCAGGCGGTGCAGCTGGGGTACAGCCCGCGCGTGGACGTGGAGCACACCTCGGCGCGCGAGATCGGGCAGATCTACATCCCCGGGGTGAACTGGGTGCTGATGATCGCCTGCATCGCGCTGGTGGTGGGGTTCGGCAGCAGCAGCAACCTGGCCGCGGCGTACGGGATCGCGGTGACGGGAACGATGGCCATCACCACCATCCTGTTCTACTTCGTGGCGCGCCGCCGCTTCGGGTGGACGGCGGTGCAGGCGGGGATCCCGGCCTTCTTCTTCCTGATCATCGACCTGGCGTTCTTCCTGGCCAACGCCACCAAGATCGAGCACGGCGGCTGGTTCCCGCTGCTGGTGGGCGCCGTGGTGTTCACCGCCATGACCACGTGGAAGACGGGGCGGCGCATCCTGGGGCAGCGGATGGTGGAGACCTCGCTGCCGATCGACCTGTTCCTGGAGGACGTGCGCCGCAACCCGCCGGTGCGGGTGCCGGGGACGGCGGTGTTCATGTACGGCAACCGCCAGGGGACGCCGCCCGCGCTGCTGCACTCGCTGAAGCACTACAAGGTGCTGCACAGGACGATGGTGTTCCTGAATGTGGAGACGCACGAGACGCCGCTGGTGGCCGACGAGCAGCGCAGCGAGGTGGAGGAGCTGGGCGAGGGGTTCTACCGGGTGACGCTGAGCTACGGCTTCATGGAAGACCCCAACGTGCCGCAGGCGCTGGCGAACGTGCACTTCGAAGGGCTGGACCTGAGGCCGGCGCACACCAGCTTCTTCCTGGGGCGCGAGACGCTGATCCCCTCGCGGCGCCCGGGGATGGCGCTCTGGCGCGAGCAGCTGTTCGCGCTGATGTCGAGGAACGCGCGCACCGCCACGTCGTTCTTCGGGCTGCCACCCAACCGGGTGGTGGAGCTCGGCGCGCAGATCGAGCTGTGAGCGCACCCCGGACCCACCGCCGGAGCACGAGTTGAGCGAGCATTCGCGAGAGCAGCCGCAGGGCCGCTACCTGTTCGTGCTGGCGCTGGCGGCGCTGGGCGTGGTGTACGGCGACATCGGCACCAGCCCGCTGTACGCCATGCGCGAGGCCTTCCGCCCCGCGGGGGGGATCGCCGCCACGCCGGCCAACGTCCTGGGGATCCTGTCGCTGATCTTCTGGGCGCTGATCGTGGTCATCTCCGTGAAGTACCTGGTGTTCGTGATGCGCGCGGACAACCGGGGCGAGGGGGGGATGATCGCGCTGACCGCGCTGGTGGTGCCGCGGCGCGCCAGCACGGGGAAGGCGGGGATCCTGGTGCTGCTGGGGCTGTTCGGCGCGTCGCTGCTGTACGGCGACAGCATGATCACCCCGGCCATCTCGGTGCTGAGCGCGGTGGAGGGGCTGGAGGTGGCCACGCCCTTCTTCTCTCCCTTCGTGGTTCCCATCACCATCGCCATTCTGGTGGGGCTGTTCGCCATCCAGAGCCGCGGCACCGCCGGGATCGGGCGGGTGTTCGGGCCGGTGACGCTCCTCTGGTTCCTGGTGCTGGCGGCGCTGGGCCTGTCCGAGATCGTGCGCCACCCGCAGGTGCTGGCGGCGCTGAACCCGCTGCACGCGGCGCGCTTCTTCGGGCGCAACGGGAGCGCCGGCTTCCTCATCCTGGGGTCGGTGTTCCTGGCGGTCACCGGCGGCGAGGCGCTGTACGCCGACATGGGCCACTTCGGCAAGCGGCCCATCCGCCTGACCTGGTTCGCGGTGGTGCTTCCCGCGCTGGTGCTGAACTACTTCGGGCAGGGGGCGCTGATCATCCGCGACCCCTCTGCGGCCGAGCACCCGTTCTTCCTGCTGGCCCCCGCGTGGGCCACCTATCCGCTGGTCACGCTCTCCACCGTGGCCACGGTCATCGCGTCGCAGGCGGTGATCTCGGGGGCGTTCTCGCTCACCCGGCAGGCGGTGCAGCTGGGATACCTCCCGCGCGTGCACATCGAGCACACCTCGTCGCGCGAGATCGGGCAGATCTACATCCCGGGGGTGAACTGGCTGCTGATGATCGCCGCCATCGGGCTGGTCGCGGGGTTCAAGGAGTCCAGCAGCCTGGCCAACGCGTACGGGGTGGCGGTGACCACCGACATGGTGTTCACCACGCTCCTCTTCAGCGCGGTGGCGCGGGCGCGGTGGGGGTGGGCGTGGTGGCGGGTGGGCGTGCTGGCGACCGCGTTCCTGGTGGTGGACCTGGCGTTCTGGGGGGCCAACCTGGAGAAGATCCCGCACGGCGGATGGTTCCCGCTGGTGGTGGCGGGGGTGATCTTCACGCTGATGACCACCTGGAAGCGGGGGCGGCAGATCCTGGCCACGCGGATGCACGCCACCACGCTGCCGTTCGACCTGTTCCTGGCCGACCTGCAGAGGAACCCGCCGGCGCGCGTTCCCGGGACGGCGGTGTTCATGTACGGCAACACCGGCGGCACCCCCCCGGCGCTCCTGCACAACCTGATGCACAACAAGGTGCTGCACGAGCGCGTGGTGCTGCTGACCGTGGAGACGGAGGAGATCCCCGTGGTCGACGCCGCCGAGCGGATCTCGGTGGCCGACGCGGGGCACGGCTTCTACCGGATCTCGGTGCGCTACGGCTTCACCGAGGAGCCCGACGTTCCCGGCGCGCTGGCGCAGGTGCGGCGCCCGGAGCTGGACCTGAGCCCCATGAAGACCAGCTACTTCCTGGGGCGCGAGACGCTGATCCCCTCGAAGAAGCCGGGGATGGCGATGTGGCGCGAGCACCTGTTCGCGGTCATGAGCCGCAACGCGCGCACGGCGACGTCGTTCTTCGGACTGCCGCCGAACCGGGTGGTCGAGCTGGGCGCGCAGATCGAGTTGTAGATCGGGAAAGTGCGTGAGTGCGGGAGTGCGGGAGTGCGTTGGATTGGTGGGTGAGTCGGGCATTGCTGCGAGGCGACGAAAAGACGGCCTCACGCGGAGACGCGGAAGGCGCAGAGAACTCATCGCCGCGGTGAGTTCTCTGCGTCTCCGCGTCTCCGCGTGAGATCCAGCGAGGCAGGGGAAAAGAAAGCGGGCGGATCCGCTGGGGATCCGCCCGCATCGTTCGTGCGCGATGCGGCGCTTACAGGCCGAGCGCGCGGGCCACGTCGATGCGGCCGCGGCCGTAGAACGGATCCGGGCCGGCGGGGCCCAGGTCGATGGCCGTGCTGGTGATGCGGTCCTTGATGGCGCCCAGGTCGCTCGCGCCGTACTCGGCCATCAGCAGCGCCGCGAGCCCCGCCACGTGCGGCGACGCCTGGCTGGTGCCGATGACGCCGCTGAGCCGGTTCCCCGCCGCGCAGGCGGTGATGGTGGGCACGCCCGTCGCGCTCACGCTGGCGATGCGGTCCTTGGGGCAGTACGACCACACCCACGAGGCGATGTCGTTGCCCCACGGCCAGGCCGACACCGTGAAGCCGTGCGCCGCGTCGGCGTTGCCGCCAGGACCGGCCACGGTCACGGCCGAGCGGCCGAAGTTGGTGAAGTACGACGAGTTGTCGGGGTTCGCGGTGACGACCTCGGGGCCGACCGACGACACGCACACCACGTGCGGCGCGTCGCAGTAGCTCACGAAGGTGTTGCCGTTGTGGTCAAGGTCGGCGGCGTCGTTGCCGGCCGACACCACGATCATCATCCCCTTGCGGTGCGCGTAGTTGAACGTGCGGTTGATGATGGAGATGACGGGACCGCGGGCGACCTTGGAGAAGCTGGAGCCCAGGCTCATGTTGGCCACGTTCGCGCCCTGGTCGGCCGCGTACAGCACGCCCGAGAGCACGGCGCTCAGCGAGCCCGAGCCCGAGCGGTTCAGCACCTTCACGCCGATCAGCGTGGTGCGCGAGGTCACGCCGGCCAGCGCGAACGCCTTGCTGCTGACCTGCGTGGCCACGTTGGTGCCATGGCCGTTGAAGTCGGTGATCAGGTTGCGGGTGGGGAAGTAGTGGACGGCGATCGAGTCGTCGGTGGGGATGAACGACCTCGAGCGGGCGAGGTCCACCAGGCCGTTCAGGTCGGCGATGTTGTAGTCCAGCCCGCTGTCCAGGATGGCCACGGTGATGCTGGAGGAGCCCAGCTTGCCGGCGGCCCAGGCGGTGGGGGCGTGGATCAGCCGCATGTTCCACTGCCACGCGTAGCGCGCGGCGGTGGTGGGGTTGGTCTGGCTCTGCGCCTGGTCGTTCGCGAAGGCGGCCAGCTCGCTGACGTCCATCTCGGCGGCGGGCTGCGGGTCGTCGAGCGTGATGGCCACGTCGGCCTGCACGTCGGACACGCCGTTCATCCCCTTGATCTTCGCGGCCGCGGCGTCGTCGAGCCCGCCGACCACGGCGAAGCCGGAGTTGCCGTGCTCGAAGACCATCGTGCCGCCCAGCGCCTGCACCTGCGCGGCGAACGTCGCGGGGACCTTGTTCCCGTTGAACACCACCATGTACTGCCCGGCGCCGGGGGCGGCGGAAAGGGCGGGGGCGCGCGGCGCGGCCGGGGCGGGGCCCGTGCTGTCGGCCGAGCAGGCGGCCAGCCCCAGGGACAGGGCCACCAGGAACGCCGGCACGATACGGAACTGCTTCATCGCGGGTCCTCCAGCTAGGAAGGGTGTTTGCCGGCGCCACGATGCGCCGGCGGGGGTCGACCCTGTTCGGGAGCCGGACGGTCTCCACGCGCGGGAGACTCCTGGCTTTGCGGACCGGCCTCGCGGCCGGGGTGCCATTGTCGGGAAGGGCTGCGAACGCTTGCCACGGCGCGGATGCTCCGCGGTGGTGCGCTGTTTTCTTGTGGGATTCTGCGTAAAACGGAAGCGATGTCCGCCGCCTTCGGGAACTTCGGAACCACGGGGACAGGCCACAATGATAACCGTGGAACGAGCGTTCGTCAACGCTTCAGGATTCTCCGTAAGTCGTTGTCCCGCAATCGGATCGCAATCGAAGGGGCCGCAAGCGACGGAAGGGCCCGGACGGCGCGCCCGCCCGGTTCCGTAACCCGGATCCATCCCGCAAAGACGCACAGCCGCGGGAGATCGATGGCATTTCTGCGTCTCCGCGTGGCGCCGCCCGCCGGTCCGTCTCTCGAAAGGTGCCGGGCCCGCATACCGATCCACCGTACTCACGCACTCCCGCCTCCCGCACTTCCGCACTCCCGCACTTTGTCAGCGGGGGACGGTTGAATGACGCGGCTCACTGCGGTAACTTTCAGGGATGCCTGAAGAAAGCCTGATCGTCCGCGGTGCCCGCGAGCACAACCTCAAGAACATCGACGTCGAGATCCCCCGCGACCGGCTGACCGTGATCACGGGGCTGTCGGGGAGCGGGAAGAGCTCGCTCGCCTTCGACACCATCTACGCCGAGGGGCAGCGGCGCTACGTGGAGAGCCTGTCCGCGTACGCGCGCCAGTTCCTGGGGATGATGGAGAAGCCCGACGTCGACTCCATCGAGGGGTTGTCGCCCGCCATCTCCATCGAGCAGAAGACCGCCGGCCGCAACCCGCGCTCCACCGTGGGCACGGTGACCGAGGTGTACGACTACCTGCGCCTGCTCTGGGCGCGGGTGGGCGTTCCCCACTGCCCGAGCTGCGGGAAGCCGGTGGAGCGGCAGAGCGCGTCGCAGATCGTGGAGCGGGTGATGGCGCTCCCCGCGGGAACGTGGGTCGAGGTTCTCGCGCCGGTCGTCCGCGGCCGCAAGGGCGAGTTCCGCGAGCTCTTCGAGGAGATGCGGAAGAAGGGCTTCACCCACGCCCGCACCGACGGCGAGAACCACCGCCTGGAGGAGCCGCCCACACTGAACCGCCGCGCCAACCACGACATCTCCGTCTTCGTGGAGCGCAAGGTGGAGGTGCGCGAGGACGACCGGCAGCGCATCGCCGACTCGATCGAGACCGGCCTGCGGACGGCGGAAGGCGTGGTCGAGGTCATCGCCCATCCCGAGAGCGGCGAGCCGGCGCGCGAGCTGTACAGCGAGGCGTACGCCTGCGCCGAGTGCGGGGTCAGCATCCCCGAGCTGGAGCCGCGCCAGTTCTCGTTCAACTCGCCCTTCGGCGCCTGCCCCGACTGCGGCGGGCTGGGCACGCGCAAGGAGCCCAACCCCGAGCTGGTCCTGGCCGACACCTCGCTCTCCATCCTGGAGGGCGTGGTGCTGCCTTGGGGCGTCCCGCGCGGGCACCTGCGGGGGACGATCCTGGAGGGGCTGGCGGCGGCGCTCGGCTTCGACCTGAACACCCCGTGGCGCGACCTGCCCGAGAACGCGCGGCAGGTCCTGCTGTACGGCGCGCCAGGGGGCGAGGGGAAGAAGGGCGCGCCGAAGCTGCGCTGGGGGGGGATCCTGAAGGACGTGGCCGCGCGCTACAAGGAGACCACCAGCGAGTCGATGCGCGAGACGCTGGAGGAGTACATGTCCACCCTCCCGTGCGCCACCTGCGGCGGCGCGCGGCTGCGCCCGGAGAGCCTGGCGGTTACGCTGGACGGCCGCTCCATCGGCGAGGTGGTGGCGATGCCCGTCTCCGAGGCGCACGCCTTCTTCGAGCGGGTGGACCGGCTCCCGTACCTTTCGCGCGAGATCGCCGGGCCGATCCTGAAGGAGGTGAAGGAGCGCCTCTCGTTCCTGGTGAACGTGGGGCTGGAGTACCTCACGATGGGGCGCTCGGCCGAGACGCTCTCGGGCGGCGAGGCGCAGCGCATCCGCCTGGCCACGCAGATCGGCTCGCGGCTCTGCGGCGTGCTGTACATCCTCGACGAGCCCTCCATCGGCCTGCACCAGCGCGACAACCGCCGGCTGCTGGAAACGCTCATCCAGCTGCGCGACCTGGGGAACACCGTGCTGGTGGTGGAGCACGACGAGGAAACCATCCGCGCGGCCGACCACGTGGTGGACCTGGGCCCGCGCGCCGGGCGCCACGGCGGCGAGATCATCGCCGAGGGCACGGTGGACGACATCCTCGCCGCGCCCGCCTCGCTCACCGGCGCGTACCTGCGCGGCGAGCACCAGATCCGCATCCCCGAGCACCGCAAGGAGCCGCGGCCGGGGCACGAGCTGGTGATCCGCGGCGCGCGCGAGCACAACCTGCGCAACCTGGACGCCCGCATCCCCCTGGGGTGCTTCGTGGCGGTCACGGGGGTCAGCGGCTCGGGAAAGAGCACGCTGGTGAACGACATCCTGTGGAACGCCATGGGGCGCCGCTTCTACCGGGCCAAGACCGTTCCCGGGCTGCACGCGGGGATCGACGGGCTGGAGCTGCTGGACAAGGTGGTGGACATCGACCAGAGCCCCATCGGGCGTACGCCGCGGTCGAACCCGGCCACCTACACCGGGCTCTTCACCATCATCCGCGACCTGTTCTCGGACCTGCCGGAGAGCAAGATGCGCGGCTACACGCCGGGGCGCTTCTCGTTCAACGTGAAGGGCGGCCGGTGCGAGGCGTGCCAGGGCGACGGGCTGGTGAAGATCGAGATGCACTTCCTTCCCGACGTGTACGTGCCCTGCGACGTGTGCCGCGGGAAGCGCTACAACCGCGAGACGCTGGAGGTGTTCTACAAGGGCCACTCCATCGCCGACGTGCTGGAGCTGACGGTGGACGACGCGCTGGAGCTGTTCGAGGCGGTGCCGCGGCTGCGCCGCCACCTGCAGACGCTCAGCGACGTGGGGCTCGGATACATCCACCTGGGCCAGAGTGCCACCACGCTGTCGGGCGGCGAGGCGCAGCGGGTGAAGCTGGCCAGCGAGCTCTCCAAGATCGCCACGGGGCAGACCTTCTACATCCTGGACGAGCCGACCACGGGGCTGCACTTCGAGGACGTGCGGATGCTGCTGGAGGTGCTGCACAAGCTGGTGGACCGCGGCAACACCGTGCTGGTGATCGAGCACAACCTGGACGTGATCAAGACGGCCGACTGGATCATCGACCTGGGCCCCGAGGGCGGCCCCGCCGGCGGCCGCATCGTGGCCGAGGGCCCGCCCGAGGTGGTGGCGGCGGTGCCGGACTCGTTCACCGGCCAGTTCCTGGCGCCGATGCTGAACGGCCGCGTGGCCGCCGTCGCCCCCGCGGACCCCAAGCCGCGGCGGGGGCGCAAGGCGCGGACGGCGTGACGGACCGGGTCCGGCGGTAAAGAACGGGGCGCTGCTTCAAACGGCAGCGCCCCGTTTCTTCATGAAGAAGAAGCCTCCCACGTATGGCCCGGAGGACGCAGCGAAAGGCGCGGTCCGTCCCACCCTCCGCGTCCTCCATGAGAGATGGAAAGATCGCCAGCCGGGCTCGCGAATCCGGAGCTCACGCCGTCGCCGGATCGCTCTCGTCGTCGCGGGCGCGGATCCAGTCGTTGCGCACGGTGCGGAGCTTTCCGTTGGGCGAGCGCTCGACCTCGTCGACGCGGCGCACGATGGCCTCCATGCCGTCGAGCCGCTCGGCGACGTCGGCGCGGATGAGTTCTTCCAGCGCGGGCGGAAGCGGCGCGTCGCTGACCAGCCGGACCTCGAGCGTGGAGGGGCCGGTCTGCACCACCTGGAACTGGCGGAAGCCGCCCCCATCGCTCCACAGCCGCGACAGCACGTAGTCGATCCGCTCGCCGTGCCAGCGTCGGCCGAGCGGGGTGTACACCACGTCCTGGATGCGCCCGTCGATGTTCGCCAGCGTGGGGAAGGGCCGTCCGCAGGGGCAGGGCTCCGTGCTGGTCGTGGCGCGGTCGCCCAAGCGGTAGCGGATCAGCGGCGTGTGCAGGTTCACCAGATCGGTGACCACGACCTCGCCGGTTTCGCCAGGTGCTACGGCGCGTCCAGCCTCGTCCAGCACCTCCACCAGACAGGTCTCGGTCATCAGGTGCATCCCGCCGAGCGGGCAGGCGTACGCGATCGCCCCCAGCTCGCCGCAGCCGTACTCGTTCTGCACCGGCGCGCCGAACACGCGGGAGATGTCTTCGCTCTGGCGCGGCGAGAGCGGCTCGGCGGTGGGGACCACGAGGCGGATGCCGGGGACGCGCCCGTTCCACCCGCGCCCCTCGACGTGCTCGGCGAGGAGGTGGATGAGCGAGGTGTAGCCGTACATCCACGCCGGGCGGAAGCGCACGAGCCGGTTCCAGTGCCGGTCCAGCTGCGCCGGATCCAGCTCGGTGGCCGCGAAGCGGATGCGGTGCGTGGCGAGGTCGGCCAGCGCGGACTTCAGCCGGCGGGGGCGGGTGAGCGGCGTCCCCCAGAAGCGGGCCACGCGGTCGCCGGGCCCGATGCCGAACCACCCCTGCGCCATCCAGCTCACCGCGCGCTCCCGAGCCACGCCGTCGGCGCCCTTCACCACGCGAACCGGCGCGCCGGTGGAGCCGCCGGTGCTCTTGACCGTGGTCCTTCCCCGGAAGCCGCGGCAGCGGAGCTCGTCGGCGTGGTCCTGCAGCGTGCGCTTTTCCAGCAGCGGCAGCGTGCCGAGCACCTCCCGCGCGGAGCCGACCGTCACGCCGGCGGGGATGCGCGCGCGGTACCACGGCGACTCGGCGGCCGCCCAGGCGAGGAGCCGCGCCAGCTTTTCGTCCTGGCGGCGCGCCAGCGCGCCGGGGGCGAGCCGCTCGGCCTCGCGCAGCTCGCGCAGGTGGACGGAGATGCGGCCCTCGCCACGCAGCGCGGTCGCCAGCGGATACACCACGTGCCGGTGCAGCGCCGTGGCGAGCCGGACGGCCCTCCCCTCCCGGGGAACGGGCCGGGTCACCACGGGCGGATCAGGCCGGGCGGCGCGGCGCGGCGGCCGGTGCGGTTCGCGAGGCGGTGCGCGGCGGCGGGCATGGGTCGGGAGAGCGGGACCGGAGCGGAAGCGCGCGGGAGATGCGGAGACGCCGCGTGGAGCGTCCGTCCCAATATGTCCGCTGCGCGGGACGCGAGAAAGGGCGGCGGCGGAGCTCGCCCGCGCATCGCCGTCTCCGGCCGGCGGCGCGGGCCGGACGGCAGTTGTGCGGGGCGTACGGATGAACGTATGTTTTTCGCGGCCGGCTTCGCGATCTCCTCCCGATCGAAGCGGCAGCGGCGGCAAGCCGATCGCGGCGCGCAGGTCCGGCTCGCGGGCCGGATCCTCTCCCGCCGCTCCTCCGACCCCTCCCGTCTTTCATGGAACGGCCGATGACCCGACGAATCGTTCCGGCCGCCGCGCTGGCGGCGCTGGCTTCCACGCGCCTGGCGGCGCAGATCGCGCCGGAGACGGTGCGCGCGATCGCCCCGGGCACGCGCATCCGCGTCTCGGCGGTGGCGGTGGAGGACCGCATCGCGTCGCGCGACGCCAACGACATGCAGTGGCGCACCGGCGTGCTGCACGAGGTGACGGCGGACGGCATCGTGCTGCAGACGAACCCCGGCCGCGCGGATGCGCTGGTGACGGTGCCCTTTGGCGTGATCCAGGAGGTGCAGGTGAGCCGCGGCAACCTGGACGTGCGCCGCGGCGCCCGGCGCGGCGTGCTGCAGGGCGCCGCCGCCGGCGGGATGTTCGGGGTGATCGTCCTTGGCGCCAACGCGCTGGTCGGCAACGTGGACTGCCAGCCCGGCTTCGAGTGCGACAACGAGATGCCCACCGGAGCCGCCGTGGCCATCGTGGCCGGCGGAACCGCGGGCGGCGCGCTGATCGGCGCGCTGGTGGGCACCCGCGCGCGCGAGGTGTGGGAGCCGGCCGCGCGGCACGTCTCCGTGGCTCCGGCGCGGACGGGCGGCACGGGGGTGGGGCTGTCGTTCGGCTTCTGAGCGACCTGCATCTCTCCACCGGAAAGGGCGTTGGAGCGGGGGACGAGGGGGCACGCCGGAACGCCGGCGTGCCCTTTCGCGCGCCGCGGCTACTTCGTGTAGACGATGCAGGGCTGCTGCTGCGTGTTGCACGAGGTGCCATCCACCCCCGTGTTGCAGTAGTTGCTGCACCCGTTGAAGCTGACCTCGTTGGCGTGGACGGTGCCCATCGCCGTGCCACGGGTCTCCGACAGCGGGAACGAGACGACGTCGAGCTCGTCGAGCATCAGCCTGAGCTTGGTCATGGAACTCTCCTCGGTGTGGTGTGGTCCTGCGGAGAGGTGCGCGATCGCGCCCCCCATCATCTCGGACGGGATTGGCCGGGCGCGGGTTTGTCCTGGAGACAAACAGATGGTTTCTCCAGATCGAGACGGCGGGGCGCGCGGGAGAGGCACTGGCCCGGGGCTCGCGCCGTTTGCGCATCTCCCGCCCCGCGCGTAGTGTCATCTCCTCTCCACCGGCCCGCCCACCCGCGCCGGCGCGCGTAACCTCATCGGTGCGCGCGCATCCCATCTCCCAGAACGGCACTCAGCGGGAGGGATTTCCATGCGTCTGAAGGACAAGGTCGCGCTCGTCACCGGCGCCAGCAGCGGCATCGGGGCGGGGATCGCGGCGCGCTTCGCTGCGGAGGGGGCGCGCGTGGCGGTGAACTTCCGCCCCGGCTCGCCGAAGGACCGGGACGCGGCCGAGGCGGCCGTCGCGGGCTTCGGCGCGAACGCGATCGCCGTGGAGGCGGATGTGTCGAAGCACGACCAGGTGGAGGCGATGGTGGCGCGCGTCGTGGAAGCCTTCGGGCGCATCGACATCGCCGTGAACAACGCGGGGATCGAGATCAACAAGCCGTTCCTGGAGACGACCGACGAGGAGTGGAACCGCGTGCTAGGCGTGAACCTGCAGGGCGGCTTCTACGTGAGCCAGGCGGCGGCGCGGGCGATGGTGAAGCAGGGCGGGGGAGGGCGGCTGATCTTCATCTCGAGCGTGCACGAGGACATCCCGTTTCCCAACTACACCTCGTACTGCGCCAGCAAGGGCGCCATCCGGATGATGATGCGGAACCTGTGCATCGAGCTGGCGCCGCACGGGATCACCGCCAACAACATCGCGCCGGGGGCGATCGCCACGCCCATCAACCAGACCGTGCTCGACAACCCCATCGCATTCAAGAATGCCGTGAGCGAGATCCCGCTTGGGAGGTTCGGGAAGCCGGAGGAGGTCGCCTCGGTCGCCGTGTTCCTGGCGAGCGACGAGGCGAGCTACGTGACCGGGAGCACGTACTACGTGGATGGCGGGCTGACGCAGCAGGTGACGATGTATTGAGGCCGCGCTCCGCGCGGGAGTGCGGGAGTGCGGGAGTGCGGGAGTGCGATGGATTTCCGCGCGGAGCCGGAAGGCGGGTGCTCGCTTCGGCCCACCCGGCGAATGGAATTCGCGGGCAACAACCGCACAAAGTCCCTGCGGGACTGCGGCCGCGGCATCGGTCGCGGCGACTCGCATCGGGGTGGCCTCTGGCGGGAGGGCTCCGCGTGAGGGATGCGCGCCCGGAGGGCCGGGAAACCGCCGCGCGCGCGTCGATGATTGAAAAACGCGCCGGCGCCTGGCGCGGCGGGGGCCCGGCGCGGTTGGCAACAGTCGTATCGTTGCCTACCGCGCGCGCAGCCCGGTTTGGCGCCTCGGCGCCAAACACGCCCTGATCCCACGTCTTCAATTCTTCAGATCACACTACCATCCGATGACCGAGGAGCAGAGGCGGCTGGAGGAGGTGCGCACGGGGACGCCCTGGCGGCGGTGGGGGCCGTACCTGGCCGAGCGCGCCTGGGGAACCGTGCGCGAGGACTACAGCCCCGGCGGCGAGGCGTGGCAGAATTTTCCGCACGACCACGCCCGCAGCCGCGCCTACCGCTGGAACGAGGACGGGCTGCTGGGGATCTGCGACCTGGACCAGTACCTCTGCTTCGCGCCGGCGCTGTGGAACGGCCGGGACGCGTTCCTGAAGGAGCGCATCTTCGGGCTCACCGGGCCGGAGGGGAACCACGGCGAGGACGCGAAGGAGTACTGGTACTACCTGGACAACGTCCCCACCCACGCCTGTATGCGCGCGCTGTACAAGTATCCGCAGCGCGCCTTCCCGTACGAGCGGCTGCTGGACGAGAGCCGCCGCCGCACCCGCGACGACCCGGAATTCGAGCTGCTGGACACCGGCGTCTTCGACGACGATCGCTACTGGGACGTGCAGGTGGAGTACGCCAAGGCGGCGCCGGACGACGTGCTGGTGCGCATCACCGCCTTCAACCGCGGGCCCGACGAGGCCACGCTCCACCTCCTCCCCACGCTCTGGTTCCGCAACAACTGGTCGTGGACGCACCACGGCACGTCTCCGTCGCTCACCCTTCTCCCCGTCGAGGCGCCGGCCGACGGCTGCCTGCAGGTGCTCGCCGACCACCCCACGCTGGGGCGCTACCATTGGACGTGCGAGGGCGCGCCGGAGCTGCTGTTCACCGAGAACGAGACCAACACCGAGCGCGTCTTCGGGTCGCCCAACGCGCAGCCGTACGTGAAGGACGCCTTCCACGAGCGCGTGGTGCACGGCCGCGCGGACGCGGTGAACCCGGAGCGCCGGGGGACGAAGGCGGCGGCGTGGTACCGGCTCACCGTCCCCGCCGGCGCGCAGGCCACGGTGCGGATGCGGCTCTCGGCGCGGATGTACTCGCCGCCGCAGGAAGCGTGGGAAGATTTCGACGCGGTGTTCGCCGCGCGCGTCCGCGAGGCCGACGAGTTCCACGCCACGCTGATGCCGCCCGAGGCGAGCGACGACGAGCGGATGATCCAGCGGCAGGCCATCGCCGGGCTGCTGTGGAGCAAGCAGTTCTACCACTACGACGTGCACCGCTGGCTGGCCGGCGACGCGGGGCAGCCCCCGCCGCCGATGGAGCGGTGGGGCGGGCGCAACCACAACTGGCTGCACCTGAACAACCACGACGTGATCTCCATGCCCGACAAGTGGGAGTATCCCTGGTACGCGGCATGGGACCTGGCCTTCCACTGCATCCCGCTGGCGCTGGTGGACGCCGACTTCGCCAAGGACCAGCTCGTGCTGCTGCTGCGCGAGTGGTACATGCACCCCAACGGGCAGCTTCCCGCGTACGAGTGGGCGTTCGGCGACGTGAACCCGCCGGTGCACGCCTGGGCCGCCATGCGCGTGTACCAGATCGACCGGCGGATGCGCGGCGGGAAGGGCGACGTGCACTTCCTGGAGCGGGTGTTCCACAAGCTGCTGATCAACTTCACCTGGTGGGTGAACCGCAAGGACGCCGAGGGGCGCAACGTGTTCCAGGGCGGGTTCCTGGGGCTGGACAACATCGGCGTGTTCAACCGCAGCGAGGAGCTGCCCGGCGGCGGGTACCTGGACCAGAGCGACGGCACCAGCTGGATGGCGATGTATTGCCTGAACATGCTGGCCATCGCCCTGGAGCTGGCCAGCCAGGACGACTGCTACGAGGACGTGGCGACCAAGTTCCTCGAGCACTTCTTCCACATCGCCCACGCGATCAACGACCGCCCCGCCACGATGGGCGACGAAGGCGTGGACCTGTGGGACAACGAGGACGGCTTCTACTACGACCTGCTGCACTACGACGGGTGGATGGCGTACGTGAAGGTGCGCTCGATGGTGGGGCTGATCCCGCTGCTGGCGGTGGAGACGCTGGACGCCGAGCTGCTGGAGAAGCTCCCCGGCTTCCGCGCCCGCCTGGAATGGTTCCTCCGCAACCGCCCGGACCTGGTCGGCGACGCGGCGTCCGTCACCCGCGCGGGAGAGATGGACCGCCGCCTGTTCGCGGTGGTGAGTGAGAAGCGCCTGCGCGCCATCCTCACGCGGATGCTGGACGAGAGCGAGTTCCTGTCGCCGCACGGCGTCCGCTCGGTGTCGCGCCACCACGCCGCCAACCCGTACCGCATGCGGCTGGGCGACCAGACATACGAGGTGCGCTACGAGCCGGCCGAGTCGCGCAGCGGCCTGTTCGGCGGGAACAGCAACTGGCGCGGGCCGGTGTGGTTCCCCATCAACTACCTGATCGTGGAGGCGCTGCAGAAGTTCGACTGGTACTACGGCCCGTCGTTCACGGTGGAGTGCCCGGTGGGCTCGGGGAGGATGCTGACGCTGTGGGAGGTGTCGGTGGAGCTGTCGCGGCGCCTCATCTCCATCTTCATCCGCCACCAGGGGCGCCGCCCCGTGTTCGGCGGCGTGGAGCGCTTCCAGACCGATCCGCACTGGCGCGACCTGCTCGCCTTCCACGAATACTTCCACGGCGACGACGGAGCGGGGCTGGGCGCCTCGCACCAGACGGGATGGACCGCGCTGGTCGCCAAGCTCATCCAGCAGAGCGGCGTGCCGGCGGTGACGTGAGGGGAGTGCGGGAGTGCGTTCTGGATGCGGCCGCCGTGCACGTGCGCCAGGCATGCGCCACGATGAAGTCCGCGAAGGCGCCGCGAAGGCGGACTGCGTGATGTGGTAGCCGCGAGTTCACGCGCATTTTTCCACCACAGATGCATGAAGCCCCGCGTCGGCCGGCGCGGGGCTTCCTACTTCTGATCGTCGTCGCGGCGGGTGCCGAAAGGGACGCGGCTCTCGGCGACCATGCGCGGCCAGCCGCGGTCGCGGTACTCGGTGGCGCGGGTGCCGTAGACCGCGTCGGTCAGCGCCTCGGGGTGCACGTCGGCCACCTGCAGGAGGCGGCGCGTGGGGCCGTCGGGCTCGCGCGCGCCCTGCTCCCACGCGCGGACGGTGCTGGCGCTCACGTTCAGCATCTCCGCGAACACGGGCTGCGAGAGCGAGAGCCGGCGCCGGATCGCGCGGATCTGCTCGGCGGTGTACGCCGGCGCCGGCGTGGCGCGCGCATGCCGCGCGGTGATGTCGACGCGGTCGACGCGCGCGGCGGGAAGCTCGCCGCGCTCGAAGGCCACGGCCTCTTCGAGGGCCCCGATCAGCGCGTCGCCGAACGCGCTGCCGCTGTCGCTGCCGGCCATGCTGCCTCCTCGGCCTGGAGTTGCGCCACGAGCTCGCGGACGCGCCGCTTCTGCTCGGGCGTGAGGTTGCCCTGCTCGTTCTTGGCGAAGCAGAGCAGGAGGTAGATTTTCTGGCGCACCTCGACGTACAGGTACACCACCCGCGCGCTGCCGCTTTTGCCGCGGCCCTCGATGGCCGCGCGCACCTTGCGCACCCCGCCCGTGTCGCGGAGAACCGCCCCCGCCCGCGGCTGCTGGAGCAGCGTGAGCTCCAGCTCGCGGATGTCTTCGGGAGAGAGAACCCCCTGCGCCGTTCGCTCGAACGACGGCAGGAACACGAACTCGAGGAAGTGCGCCCGCGCTCCCGTGCTGTACATTGGCAGTATAACACCCGGTAGCAGTTTTGGCAAGCCCCTCCGTTTACCTGCCGAAAGTAGAAGCCTGCCACCGGATCGTCAATGTTAATGCTCGAATGGAGTTCCGCTATAGCAAATCCAAACGCAATGATAGAAACAGTTTACAGGTTTATTGGCAGCGAAAGGAGCGGAGGCTGGAATTTCTGGAAATTATGGAATTTCTGGTCATGCGCTGCGAAGATGGTTCTCCGTGGCGAGCGCTATCTTCGCCACGACATCCTCGACGGTGATCCGCTCCATGCGCCCGAGCCTGGGCGTGAAGTTGGACGGGTCCGGCGCCTCGCCCGGCTCGGTGTAGCGGTCCACCCACAGGTCGTGGTATTTGCGCCAGGGGCCGACGCGCCACGGGTTCGTGTGGCCGTAGAGACCGATCACCGGCACGCCGAAAGCCCGCGCGATGTGAACCGGCCCCGTGTCCGGCGCCAGCACCAGGCTGCTCCCCGCGACGATCCACGCCAGCCGCCGGATGGAATCGCCGAGCGCCCAGTGCGGCTTCGCGCTCGACGCGGCGACGATGTCGCGGGCGAAACGCTGCTCGCGCTGGCCGGGGCCGCCCGCGAGCACCACGCGGAAGCCGAAGTCGTGCGCCAGCGCATCGGCCACGCGTGCCCAGCGCTCGGCGGGCCAGTCCTTCTTCGCGTTGGCGGAGGCGGGGATGATGGTGGCGACGCGGCGTCCCTCGAACCGCGTGAAGAACTCCGCCTGCGCGCGCCGCTCGTCATCGGTGAAGCGGATGCGCCACTCGGGGTGGGGGACGGCGAGGCCGAGGTGTTCCGCGAACTCCAGGAACATGTCGGCGGTGTGTGCGCGCGGGCGGGGATCGAGGTGGTGGTTGGACGCCAGCCACACGCCCTCGAACGAGCGCCCGCGGTCGAAGCCCAGCCGGTGGCGCGCGCGGGAGAGGAGCGTGGGCCACACGCTCTTGGTGTAGACGTTCAGGTTCAGCGCGAGGTCGATCCGCTCGCCCGCGGCCAGGTCGCGCGCCAGCCGGGCGACGCCGCGCAGGCCGTCCTTCTTGCGGTAGACGACCACGCGGTCGATGGACGGATGCCCCTCCAGCAGCGGCGCGGGCATCGGCTCCACGACCCAGGTGATGCGGCGCTCGGGATCGTCGTCCTTCAGCGCGTTCACCAGCGGCAGGCCGTGCACCACGTCGCCCAGGCCGGTGAGGAGGACGATGCAGACGTGGCGCGCGGGGTAGCGAAGCTCGCTCATCGGCCGCCGAAGAGGATGTCCTCGCACTCGCGCACCATCCGCTCCACCCCGAAGCGCTCGTGGATGCGGCGCAGCGCCTCGCCCGTGCGCTGGGCGATCGTTGGAGACGCCCCGCGGACGCCGCCCGCCACCTCGCCCAGCGCGGCGGCGAGCGCGGGGGCGTCGTCGGCGGGGACGATCCATCCCGCGGGCGCGCCGCCGGGCTCCGCCTCCAGCGCGCCGCGGACGCCGCTGATGCCGGTGGCGATGACGGGGACGCCGGCCGCCATCGCCTCCAGCATCACGTTCGCCATCCCCTCGTTGCGGCTGGGGACGACGAAGAGGTCGCATCCCGCGATCACGCCCGGCCCGTCGCCGCGGTGCCCGAGGAAGTGCACGCGCTCCGTGATCCCCATCTCCCTCGCAATCTCCACCAGCTCCGCTAGATGATCTCCGCCGCCCGCGATCACCACTCGTGCGTCGCCCAGATCGGCGGCGGCGAAGGCGCGGAGGAGGAGGTCGAAGCCCTTTCGCGGCGCCAGGTGGCCCGCGCCGCCGATGAGCAGCGTCTCCGGCCCGATCCCCAGCTCGTTCCGCAGTCTGGCGCGTAGACTCGGGCGCTCGGCATCGCGCGCGGGGAGGCCGTTCAGCACCAGGTTCACGCGGTCGGCCGGGAAGCCGGGGGCGGAGCGGAGCCAGGTGTCGCGGATCTCGGTGGAGTTCACGATCATCGCGTCCACCCAGCGGCGGAAGGCGCGGGCGCGGCCGCCGCGGCGCGGGAAGGTGCGGACGATCCCCAGCCGCACGGCGATGCGGGGGACGCGCGCGCGGCGGCCGGCCCACGCGCCCCACGCCAGCGGGCGCCACGAGGTCAGCAGCAGCGCATCCGGCCGCTCGCGGCGCAGCCACCGCGCGAAGGCGATCCCGCTCACCGCGTCCAGCTCGCCGCGCGGGCGGACGGGCGTGGTCGCGATCCCCATCTCCCCCAGCCGGTTGCGGACGGCGCCGCGCGGGCAGGAGACGACGACTTGGTGCCCGCGGGCGATCAGCCCGGACGCGAGCGTGGCCAGCCACTTCTCGTTGCCGCCCCACACGCGGCTGCCGTTCTGGATCACCAGCTTCATGGCGCCTCCGGTGGCGTGCGGCCGGCCAGCACCGCCTCCCACCGCTCCAGCATCGCATCCATCCCGAACCGCTCCGCCGCGCGCCGCCGCGCCGCGTCCTCCATCGCCGCGCGGCGTTCGGGATCGCGCAGGAGGCGGTGGAGCGCGGCGGCGATCTCATCTTCCGAGAACCCCGCGATCTCGCCCGGCGCGGTGCCGTCCGCGAACGGCTCCAGCGCGTCCTCGGCGCCGCTCACGGGCGTGCTGACGACGGGGACGCCGGCGGCGAGCGCCTCGAGCATGGCGTTGGAGAGCCCCTCGCGGTCGGAGGAGAGGACGAAGACGTCGAGCGCGTCCAGCACGTCGCCGGTGTCGTCGCGGTGGCCGAGGAAGTGGACGCGCGCGGCGATGCCGAGCTCCGCCGCCAGCGATTCCAGCGCCGCGCGCTCTTCTCCATCGCCCGCCAAGATGCAGTGCAGGTCGGGGATGATGGAGATGGCGCGCAGGAGCCGGTCGAGCCGCTTCTGCCGCGCGAGCCGTGCGACGGCGCCAACCACGGGCGCGTCGGGGGCGATGCCGAGCGCGGCGCGGACGGAGCCGTGCGGCGCGCGGGGGACGGGCATCTCCACGCCGTTGTGGATCACGACGACGCGGTCGGCAGCGAAGCCGGGGAGATCGGCGAAGGCGGGGCGGATGCGGCGCGCGTTCACCACGACCGCATCGACCCAGCGCGGAAGGGCGAAGCGGTACTTGGCCGAGCGCGGCGTGTCCGTCTCCAGCCCCACGCGCGCGACGATGCGCGGCACGCGCGCCAGGCGGGCGCCGAGCGCGGCCAGGAACAGCTTCTTGTAGGTGCCGACGACGAACGCGTCCGGCCGCAGCCGCCGGAGCCGGCGCGCGAGGCGAAACGCGTGCGGGAGCATCGCATCTCCGCCCAGCGGCAGGAGTTCGGTGGGGACGCCGAGCGCGGCCGCGCGGCGCGCCACCCCGGCGTCGTTGCAGAGGAGGAGCACGCGGTGGCCGCGCCGCTGGAGGCCAGCCAGCAGGACCGCCGTTGCGCGCTCCGCGCCGCCCCAGATGCGCGCGCCGTTGTGCGCGACGACGAACATCGGCCGGCGGCGCGGCGGGCTACGCGCCGAAGAAGGCGCGGATCGTGTCGGCCACGTGCCCGGTCTGCGCCTCCGTCAGCTCGGGGTACACGGGGATCGACAGCACCTCGCGGCAGGCGCGCTCGCTCTCGGGGAACTGCCCCTCGCGATAGCCGAGATACGCGAAGCACTCCTGCAGGTGCAGCGGAACGGGATAGTAGACCGACGAGCCGACGCCGTGCGCCGTCAGGTGGTCGCGCAGCGCGTCGCGCTTCCCGTCCAGCACGCGCACGGTGTACTGGTTCACGATGGACTCGTTGCCGTCGCGCACCACCGGCGTCGCCAGCCCGCCGATCCCGGCCAGGGCTTCATCGTAGAACGCGGCGTGGCGGCGGCGGGCGGCGCTCCACGCCTCCAGGTGCGGGAGCTTGGCGGCCAGCACGGCGGCCTGCAGCGCGTCGAGCCGCGAGTTGTAGCCCACCTCCTCGTGGTGGTACATCTGCCGCCCGCCGTGCACGCGCAGCTTGCGCAGCCGCTCGGCGGTGGCGTCGTCGTTCGTCACCGTCATCCCCGCGTCGCCGAACGCGCCCAGGTTCTTGGTGGGGAAGAAGGAGAAGGCGCACGCGTCGCCCAGCGTGCCCGTGGTGATCCACGCGCCGTCCGCCCCACGCTGGCGCGCGCCGATGGCCTGCGCCGCATCCTCGATCACCGCGATGCCGCACCGCCGCCCGAGGGCCATGAACGCCGCCATGTCCGCCATCTGCCCGAAGAGGTGCACGGGCATCACCGCGCGGGTGCGCCCGGTCACCGCGGCCTCGGCGGCGGCGGGGTCGAGGTTGAAGGTGTCGGGCTCGATGTCGGCGAACACCGGCCGCGCGCCCACGTTGTGGATCGTCCCCGCGGTCGCGAAGAAGGTGAAGGGCGTGGTCACCACCTCCGCGCCGGGGCAGTCGAAGGCGCGCAGGGCGAGGAGGAGCGCGTCCGTGCCGCTCGCGCAGCCGACGGCGTGCTTCACCCCCAGCGCCCGCTCCACGTCGTGCTCGAACTCGTCCACGACGGGGCCCAGGATGAAGCGCTGGTCCTCGACCACCGACTGGATGGCGCGCATCACGTCGTCCGCGATGCCGCGGTACTGCTCCTTCAGGTCCAGAAGCGGAACGTTCATCTATCGATCACGAAAGTTGGGAGTTGGATTCGGGTTACAGTGCCAAGTCCTAAGTCCTAAGTCCTAAGTGCTAAGTCCTAAGTGGATGAGGAAAAACCACTTGGGACTTAGGACTTGGGACTCAGGACTTCTTTTCCCTCAGTCCACCGCCTCGACCAGCGGCGACTCCGCGCGCTCGTCCTCGACCGCGAACTGGAGATCGTACAGGCGCCGGTAGACGCCGTTCAGCCGCAGCAGCTCGTCGTGCGTGCCGCGCTCCACGATGCGGCCGCGGTCCAGCACCACGATCTGGTCCGCGCGCCGCACCGTCGACAGCCGGTGGGCGATGACGAGCACCGCGCGGTGCGCCATCACCTCGTCGATGGCCTGCTGCACCAGCCGCTCGCTCTCGGTGTCCAGCGCGCTGGTGGCCTCGTCCAGGATCAGCAGCGGGGGATTGCGCAGCAGCGCGCGGGCGATGGCGATGCGCTGCCGCTGCCCGCCCGAGAGCCGCGTTCCCTTCTCCCCCAGCACCGTGTCGTACCCGCTCGGCAGCGCGGCGATGAACTCGTGCGCGTTGGCCGCGCGCGCCGCTGCCTCGACCTCGGCCTGCGGCGCGTCGGTGCGCCCGTAGGCGATGTTCGCGCGGACGGTGTCGTGGAAAAGGATGGTCTCCTGCGTCACGATCCCCAGGATCCCCCGCACCTCGGCCAGCCGCAGGTCGCGCAGGTCCACGCCGTCCAGCGTGATGTGCCCGGAGGTCGGGTCGTGGAAGCGGGGGACCAGGTCCGCCAGCGTGCTCTTTCCCGCGCCGCTGGGGCCGACCAGGGCGACGACCTCGCCGGGGCGGATGGACAGGTCGATCTCCTCCAGCACCGGCGTGTCGGGCGAGTACGCGAAGCCCACGCGCTCGAAGCGCAGCTCGCGCCGGAAGCCGGGGAACGGCGCCGCGTCCGCCCGGTCGATCACCTCGATCGGCCGGTCCACCAGCTCGAAGGCGCGCTCCGCGGCGGCCAGCCCCGGCTGCACCTGCGCCGGGTAGTTGCCGATGAACTTCACCGGCACCGCCAGCTTCCCCGCGAACATCAGCGCCGCCAGCAGCTCGCTCGGCGTCAGCGTCCGCGCCCCCAGCACCAGCCAGGTGCCGTACCAGAGCAGCGCCAGGATCGTGGCCGCCGAGATCATCTCCGTGGCGGGGGGGATGAACTTGCGCCAGCGGTCGTTGCGCACCAGTGCCTTGTAGTGGCGCCGCGTCAGCGCCCGGAAGCGCTCCTCCTCGAACGCCTCGGCCCCCGACGCCTTCACCAGCCGGATCCCGCTCACCGTCTCCTGCACGTGGCTGGCAACCTCGCCCACCGCGTCCAGCACCTTCATCACCCCGCGGCGCAGCCGCTTGCGCAGCCGCCCCCACAGCATGGCGGTCAGCGGGACGAAGAGGAGGGCGACCAGCGTCAGCTGCCACGAGAGCAGCAGCAGCATGGTGACGTACACCAGCGCCTGGATGATGGACGACAGCAGCTTGGCCAGATTGTTGGTGACCAGCGCCCGCATCTGGTCCACGTCGTTGGTCACCCGGCTGATCACCTGCCCGGCGCGCGTGCGCTGGAAGAACGGGAAGCCCAGCCGCAGCAGGTGCGCGTAGATGTCGTTGCGCAGGTCGCGCGTCACCCGCCCTTCGATCACCGTGACCAGCACGCTCCAGATGTAGTTGGCAACGTTCTTCAGCAGGTAGACCAGGAAGAGGAGCGCGACCACGTTGCGCAGCGCCACCATCGGCTCGTTCCCCTGCACCAGCCCGCCCACCGTCCACCGCAGCAGCCGGCCCACCGCGCCGCCGCCGAACGCCTGGCTGGTGCGCGCCACCGTCTGCCCGCCGTTGAACAGCAGGTCCAGGAAGGGGATGAGGAGCGTGAACGAGAACGCGTCGAGCGCGTTGTCGATGGTCATGGCCACGATGGCCAGCCCGAAGAGCCTCCGCTGCGGCCGCAGGTAGCGGAGGATGCGGAGATAGACGCTCATCGCGGGGTGAGCAGCGCCACCGGAAGGATCATCTCCTCGGGGCTGATGCCGCCGTGCAGGAAGCTGCCGCGGTAGCGCGCCTGGTACTGGCGCAGCTTGGTGGGATACACGAAGAAGACGTCTTCCAGCGCGATCAGGTAGTTCGTGGCCTGCCGCCCCGGGGGGAAGCGCAGCCGCCGCGGGTCGTGCGTGGAGTACGCCGTGGTCGGGTCCTCGGCGCGCAGGTCGTCGCCGAACTTGTAGCGCAGGTTCTGCGTGGTGTCGCGCTTGGCGAACACCGTGGCCGGGCGGTGGCAGTGGATGGACCCGTGGTCCGTGGTCACCAGCACCGGGATCCCCTTCTGCAGCGCGTCGCGGATGGCGGTCAGCGCCTCGCTGCGCTCAAACCACTGCCGGGTGAGCGCGCGCAGCGCCTCCTTGTCGCGCGCCACCTCCATCAGCACCGCGCTCTCCGAGCGGCCGTGCGTGAGCTGGTCCACGAAGTTGAACACCACCGCCGTCACGCCGGGCTGCGCCATGTGCGCGGGAAGGCGGCGGAGCATGGCCTCGCCATCGCCCGCGTCGAACACCTTCTCGTAGTGCACGGGAAGCGAGGCGCCCTCGATGCGCGCCACCTGCTCGCGGAAGAGCTCGCCCTCGAACGAGTTCAGGCTCCCCTCGCCCTCCCATCCCCACCACCCGGGCACGCGCGCGGAGATCTCATCCGGGTACAGGCCGGAGAAGATGGCGTTGCGGGAGAAAGGAGTCGCCGTCGGCAGGATGGAGTAGTACAGCGCCTCCTCCACCTGTGCGTAGGGCGCCAGCAGGGGGATGAGGGTGCGCCACTGGTCCAGCCGCAGGCAGTCGATGATGACGAAGAGGACGGTGGCGTCCTTCCCCAGCATCGGCGCCAGGAACTGGGGGACGATGTCCACCGAGAGCGGGGGCCGGTTCGTGGCGCCGGTGATCCAGTCGCTGTACTCGTCGCACACCCACTCGCAGAACTCGCGGCGGAAGTCGTCGAGCAGCGTTTCCAGCGCGGCCAGCAGCCCCGTCTCGCCCGCGGTGCGCAGGCGCAGCTCCCAGTCCACCAGCTCCGAGTAGTCGCGCGCCCACTCGCGCCATCCGCGCGGCTCGCGGCCGGCGTTCAGCTCGCGGAAGCGGAGCGTGAAGTCGCGCGCCACCTGCTCCTGCTGCAGCTGGCGGCCCTCGAGCAGCCGGGTGACGACGGAGAGCACCTGGCGCGGGGAGGTGGGCTTGACGAGGTAGTCGGCCACGCGGCGGCCGATGGCCTCGGTCATGGTGCGGTCTTCCTCGCTCTTCGTCACCATCACCACCGGCACGCGCGCGTCCATCCGCCTGAGCTCGTCGAACACCTCCATCCCGCTGCGGCCGGGCATCTGCTCGTCCAGCAGCACCAGGTCGTAGGGCGACAGACGAAGGAGCTCCAGCGCGTCGTCGCCGTTGGACACGGCGTCGACGTGGTAGCCGCGCCCCTGCATGAACAGCAGGTGGGGGCGAAGGAGGTCGATTTCGTCGTCGACCCAGAGCAGGCGCTTGGCGGGTGCGGGCATAGGGGCGAAAAGCTAGCCGCGGCGCGCCCGGGGGTCAACGCGCGCGGCGCGGCGCAAGCCGAAATTTGACAACGGACAACGCCCGCCCGCAGCTTGCGGCGCATGAGCCGAAACCCGGGCACCCACGACGCCTCGCTGGCGGACTTCGTTCCGATGGTGGACGGCCGCACCCGCCTGCTGGTGCGCCGCGGCTGGGAGGACGCCGCCGAGCACCTCTCCGACCCCGACACCATCCGGGCCGGCGAGACCGTGGCGGGCGGGCGCGAGGCGCATCCCGTCACCACGCTGCCGAACGGCGCCCGCGTGGTGGTCCGCCGCTACCGGCGCGGGGGGATGATGCGCTGGGTGAACCGCGTGGTCTACTTCGGCGGCAACCGCGCCTTCGACGAGCTGCGGGCCACCGAGCGCGCGCGCGCCGGCGGCGTGCGCGCCCCCGTGGTCGTCGCGGCGATCGAGCGGCCGGCGCGGCTGGCCGGCTACCGCGCCTGGCTGGCCACGGAGCTGGTGGCCGGCGGCGTGGACTTCGCGGCGTGGCTCGCGGTGGAGGGCGGAGACGAGACGCGGCGGCGCGCGGTGCTGGCGGAGGCGGGGCGGCAGATGGGGATGATGCACGCGGCCGGCGTGGCCCACCCCGACGTGAACCTGCGCAACCTCCTGGTCGCGCCCGGGCATGGCGATCCCGAGGTGTACCTGCTGGACTTCGACCGGGCGGACGTCGGCACGAACCCCGTCTCCGCCGCGCGCCGTGTGCGCGACCTGCGGCGCCTGGCCCGCTCCGCGCGCAAGCTGCGGACAGGCCTCGCCGCGGCCGACTGGCTCGCCTTCCGCGCCGGCTACGGCGACGACTGGCCCCCGGGCCTCGACCTCGCCAAGCCGCCGAAGGAAGAGCTTCGCGCGGAGGGCGCGGACGCGCCGGGCGACGAGGAGCCGGTGGCAGGGGACGAGTCGGAAGGATGAAAGCAGCGGGCCCGAACCATCGAGTTCGGGCCCGCTCGTGCTCAGCTGGACGGCTTCGGATCGAATGTCGGCGAGACCGGCGGCGCGGGAGGCGTCGCCCTGCCGAACGGCACACCGAACGCCCCTGGCACGAACGGCCGCCGCGGAGGCTCGTCGCAGGTTTTCTTCTGGCGCCTGAAGCCCTCAAACGGATCGAAGGGAGGTGCAGGCTCGAGAGAGTAGGGTACCCGCGGCGGAGGCGGCGGGGGCGGGTCGGGCGAGAACGGGACGCCGAACGGCGCGGGAGCGAAGTCCGGCCGCGGTCCCTTCGGATCCTTGTTCCACCCGCCCTTCATCTTCCCCAACGGGAAAGTCGAACCTCTTCTACGGATGGGCATTCAGGCCTCCCCGGTGCGATTTCTCCTTCATCGGCTCGATGACCAGCGCGGTTGCGCTTCGCGCGAGATATACGTGGTCAGTGTCGTACAGTTTCGTGAACGTCGTATTGCGGAAGACCTCCACGTCGCTCAGGAGCAGTTCGGCCTCGCGGGAGGTTTCGGAAAAGATCTCCACGGTTCCGATGTACGCCGCGTCCTGCGCGAGGTCCCGCACGAGCACGTATTTCCCGAGCGGCGAGTTCAGCATCGTGCTCCACACGTCGATGTCGCCCGTGTTGCGGGTCAGGCCCAGCGAGTACGCCGCCCTGTGCACCAGCCTGCGGTTCAGCACGGTCGAGATCACCGCCACGAGAACCATCCCGACCAGTGCCGCCAGCGCGATCTCCCGCCACGCAATGTGAACGTGATCGTCGATGAGCGCGTCGAAGAACGTCACATCCAGGGGTTCGCGGAGCCGCAGCCACTGCGCCGCGCTCGCCGTCACGTCGCGCGCCGCGGCCAGCGACAGGTACGACGCCATCCCGAGCGCGAACGCGTTGGTGAGGAACTGCACGGGCGTCCGCTCGCGGTGCACCGTCAGCGCGTCCAGCAGGATCGCGCAGAGCACGCCGGGGAAGAACAGCAGGAGGACGCGCAGCGTTACGGACGAGAGCTCCACGAGCGCGCGAAGGTTCGGGCTGCGTGTGAACCGCCGGAGTGCAGAAGGTAAACGGAGCGGGGAGAGCCGGTCAAGCCGTTACGGCGCAATCGATGCGAATGCGCCAGCGTGCGTACACTTTGTTGCGGACGTGGCGATCAGCGCCCGCGCGGATACCGCTTCAGCGCCAGCTCCACCTTCTCCACCACCTGCTCGGGGGTGATGCGCTCCATGCGGCCGGGGCGGTATTCGGCGCTCACGGGATAATCCTCGCCGGGGTCGCCGTACGCGTCGATCATCAGGTCGTGGAAGCGGCGGTAGGGGCCCACGCGCTTGGGGTTCGTGTAGCCCATCAGCGCCACCGTGGGCGTGTTCAGGGCGACGCCGGCGTGCAGCGGCCCGGTGTCGGGGCTCACCAGCACGTCCGCGCGGTCGATGAGGTACACGAGGCGGCGCAGGTCCCACTCCAGCAGGTCCAGCGGCGCGTGGCCGGAGAGGCGCTTGATCGCCGCCGCCGCTTCGAGTTCGCGGGAGGACTTGCCGCCGACGAGCATCGTCTGCACGCCGAGGTCGCCCGCCAGCGCGTCGGCCACGCGGGCGTAGCGCTCCGCCGGCCACTCCTTCCCCGGCTTGCTGGTGCCGACGACCAGGGCGACGGTGGGGCGGCCGTCTTCGGGAAGGAGATGCCGGTACTTCGCGGACTCTTCCGCCGTCGGGCCGAGGCCCCACTCGAGGAGCGGGGGGACGCCGAGGTGCTCGAGGAACTCGAAGTACTGGTCCTGCACGTGGCGCTGGCCGCGCGGGGGGATGCGCTCGGTGGTGAACAGCCAGTTGAAGTCGCGCGCCCGCGCCCGGTCGAACCCCAGCTTGCGCGGCGAGTCGAGGAGCGCCGTGACGAGCCCCGCCTTGAGGTACACCTGCAGCGCGATCACCAGGTCGAAGCGCCGGCCGCGGACGGCGCGGCGCACGTCTGCGTAGGCGCGCCACCCTTTCTTGCGGTCGAAGACGACGAACTCGTCGACGGCGGGATGGTTGGCGACCAGCGCGTGCGGGCCGGGCTGGATGATCCAGGTGATGCGCGCGTCCGGTGCGTGCGCGCGCAGCGAGTTGACGACCGGAAGCGTGTGCACCGCGTCGCCGATGGCGCTCATCATGACGATGGCGATACGGGCGCCGTTCAGGTCGGTGGCGGGCACGGCGTTGGATCGGTGCAGGGCGAAAGCACGCCGCCGCCCCCGGTGGCTCCGGAAGCGGCGGACGGACGGCGGGGATTGTACGGCAACGCGGCGGAGGCGTCAACGAGGGAACCGGCAACCGCTCGTTTCCGCGGCATCGTGCCCTCTCCGGCCGGCTTAGGCCGTCCACCTCTCCCGTACCGGGCGAGGTAGCTGGATGGGATCTGCACTGGGCGGCGGCATCGTGCCCGCCTGGCTGGAACCCGTTCCGCGCTCGGGAACGCGCGCGGATGCTCGCGAGCCACCCTCTCCCGGGACGGGCCGGGACGGGAGAGGGTCGCGCCCTCCGGCGCGGGGTGAGGGCGGCACGGGGGCTCGGCGCGCACCAAACACGCCCGAGTCCCCCGCGGTTCCGCCGTTCCGCCGTCCGGGTCTACGGCATCGTCACGAAGATGCGGCCCTCGTCGTCGACGCGGGTGTCGAAGCCGCGGAGGGGGATGCTGGCGGGGGGCGAGCAGACGGCGCCCGTCCGCACGTCGAACTGGGCGCCGTGCCACTCGCAGGTCAGCACGCCGTCCTCGATCTCGCCGCCGTCCAGCGGCAGCTCCTCGTGGGTGCAGATCCCCTGCAGCGCGTAGATCTCGCCGTCCACGTTGCAGAGCACGATCTCCTCGCGCGCGACGGTGAAGCCGCGCGCCTCGCCGGGGGGGACCGCCGTCACGCGGGCCACTTCGTATTCCGCCATCCGTCCGTCTCTTGCCGATTCGGGGGGTGATTGCCGAGCGTGAAGTTCGGCCCGCCCCCGCCGCCCCGCAACCCGTTTTGTCGCGGTCCGGGAACATGCGGCGTTGCAGGGACGTAGACAGCGGCTTCGGACATGGAAATGTGCGGAAGTGCGTGAGTGCGTGAGTGCGTTGGAGATAGCGCAGTCCTGATTCACTGAAACGCGGCGTTGGGTGATGACGATTCGCCGGGTGGTGGTCGCGCTGGTGCTCGTGCTGGGCTGCGGCGGGCGTGTGCTCGCGCAGGCGGGGACAGGCATGGTACGCGGGCGCGTGACCGGCGCGGCGGACCGGGCGCCGGTGTCGTACGCGCTGGTGCGGCTGGCGCCGGTGGGGACCGGGGCGCCGCCGCGGACCGCGCTGACCGATGCGGAGGGGGCGTTCGCCTTCGCGGCCGTGGCGCCGGGGACGTACCGCTTGCAGCTGGAGCGCATCGGCTTCGGGTCCGAGGCCACGGAGGCGTTCACCGTCGCGGCGGACCAGACGGTGGAGCGCGACATCCGCAGCGCGCCGCGCGCCGTGGCCATCCAGGGGATCGTGGCGACGGCGGAGTGCCGCACCGCCGGGAACCTGGCGCAGTCTCCCTCGCTGGCCGCGCTCTGGGCCGAGGCGGTGAAGGCGGTGGAGACGCGGCGGGCGTTCGACGACGCGTATCACTACGAGTTCGACATGCGCCAGTATTCCAGCTACTCGGAGCGGAACGGCGGCGCGCTGGACTCGGTGGTGCGCCACGTGACCATGGACCCGCGCAACCGCATGGACCGCAACCGCTCCGGCTGGGGACGCGTGTCGCCGCAGCGGATGACGCTGGAGATCCCGGACGGGCACGAGATCCTGGACCCGGCCTTCCTCCGCTCGCACTGCCTGGACGGCGGGCTGGACGAGGAGGCGGGCGTCTACACCCTGGGCTTCCGCCCGCAGCGCTCGCGCCGCGGCCGCATCGACATCCGCGGCGAGCTGCGGCTGGACCGCGCCACGCTGCAGGTGACCAGCATCGAGGTGGAGTGGACCGACGCCGCGCGGGTGCTGATGGAGGCGACGGTGGAGTACACCGAGGCCACGGTCCCCGGCGGCACGGTGCGCCTGCCGCTGGGCGCCGTCTTCTCCGGCACCGCCCCTGCGTCCATGCACATCGGCCAGGTGCGCGGGCAGGTGCAGTTCGTCAACTACGGCAGGCTGGAGAAGGTGCGGTGAGGAAGTGCGGAAGTGCGTGAGTGCGGAAGTGCGATGGAAGTACGAGAGTACGAAAGTACGCCATCACTGATGGATTTACCTTGGTCATAGCGAGGCCGGCACTCAAGCGCGAGTGCCGGCCTTCTTCATCCCCCAAACATCCCCGCGTCTCCACCCCTCGTAAGCCTGACGCGGAGCCGCGGAGACGCGGAGGAGCCTGTGCTCGCGCCCCCCGCGTCTCCGCGTCTCCGCGTGAGAATCCGACGAACCAGACGGAGCCGCACGTCATCCCCCTTCCGCGTGCTCCGTGTACGTGCCTAAGTTTCGGCCTCCACTCCGCCCGGCGGCCATGGCCGGGCATCCTCCGTCATGGAGCGCCGCATGATCATCGCCCTGGTAGTGCTCGCGGTCGTCGTGCTGATGGTGATCCTCGTCTACAACGGCTTGGTGCGGCTGCGGCTGCAGGCGCAGAACGCCTGGTCGGACATCGACGTGCAGCTGAAGCGGCGCTGGGACCTCATCCCCAACCTGGTCGAGTCGGTGAAGGGGTACGCCTCGCACGAGCGCGGCACGCTGGAATCCGTCACCCAGGCGCGCACGCAGGCCATGCAGGCGCAGGGTGCCGGTCCCGCCCAGCGCGCGCAGGCCGAGGCGCAGCTCACCACCGCGCTGCAGGGCCTGACCGTCGCGGTCGAGGCGTATCCCCAGCTTCAGGCGTCCGGCGGCTTCCGCGACCTGCAGGCGCAGCTGGCGCAGATCGAGGACGCCGTCCAGAACGCGCGCCGCTACTACAACGCGGTCGTCCGCGACCTGAACGCCAAGATCATGACCTTCCCCTCGAACCTGATCGCCGGCCCGTTCGGCTTCCACCCGCGCGAGTTCTTCGAGGCCGGTGCCGCCGAGCGCGAAGTGCCGAAGGTCGCGTTCTAAAGCCAAAAAGAAGTCCCAAGTCCCAAGTCCCAAGTCCTAAGTGGTATAAGTCCGGCCGCACACCGAGCATGGTGAAGTTCGGACCTTTAATCACTTGGCACTTGGCACTTGGCACTTGGCACTTATGACTTAGCAGGCTGCTAAAAATCGCAATGTACACTTTCGGTCGAAGCGGCACGGCTGTAAATTGCCGTAACCTTCGGCCGGGAGCATGGATGCGCGGACGCGAACCAGAGCAGCGGGTGATGTTCAGCTACGTGAACATCG